>JANNSW010000330.1:0-21409 GCA_031403055.1 Hyphomicrobiaceae bacterium
CCTGACCCGGGTTTCGCAGCGGCTAGGCATGACGCTGGGCGAGCGCGACCTCGACCAGCTGGCCAAGAAGCTGCCCGCAACGCCGGCGGTGCTCGAGAATGCGCTACGCGCCGCCAAGCTGTCGGGATTGGGCGCGGATGCGGCTGAGCGTGCCGGCCTCGGCATCATCCGTGCGGTCTCGGGCGTGCCACCCCGCAAGGCGCAGGCCTTCCCCGAGTTCGTGCCGGATCTGATCTGCGCCAGTATCGATCTGGTCGAGCTGACGAGCCAGCTGGTGAAGGGCGGCAATCCCGGCTTCTCGCTCTGCCTGTCGGGTCCGCCTGGCACTGGCAAATCGGCCTTTGCCCGTCATCTGGCCAGGAAGCTCGGGCTCGAGGTGCTGCAGAAACGCGCCTCCGACCTGCTCGGCGCCTTCGTTGGCGAGAGCGAGAAGCGGATTGCCGATGCCTTCGAGGAGGCGCGCGAGACCGGAGCCTTCCTCATCTTCGACGAGGCGGATTCACTCCTCTACGACCGCAAGGACGCTGTCCGCTCGTGGGAAATCACGCAAGTGAACGAGATGCTGACGTGGATGGAGGACCATCCGTTTCCCGTCTGCTTCACCACCAACCTGATGGACCGGATGGACACGGCGTCCCTGCGCCGCTTTACCTTTCACGTGACGTTCGACTATCTCGACCGCAAGGCGCTTGCCCGCGCTTTCGCCGTGTTCTTCCGGATCGAGCCGGCTCCGGCCGAGGGCATGGCACTCGCCAACCTGACGCCCGGCGACTTTGCACAGGCGAGAAAGCAGGCGGATGTGCTCGGCATTGGCAGCAATGCGAAACGGATCGTGGCGTTGTTGAGCCAGATCAGCCGCGCCAAGCCCGGCTCGAGCGGGGCGATCGGGTTCAAGGCGTGATCCCATGACCACCGATCGCAGCGAGCGCCCGAACCGGTTTCCCTGGCCGCCTGTGCTCTATGGCGCGACGATCGCGATGGCGCTCGCCGCCGACCAGATCGTGCCGCTGCATCCCGGAGCGGGGTGGCAGCTGCGGGCGGTGGGTGGCGCGGTGCTGGCGGGCGGGCTCGGGCTGACGCTGCTTGCAATCGTCACCTTGATCCGGCACCGCACGACCGTTCATCCCGATCGCGGCGCGACCACCCTCGTCACCGCGGGGCCATTTGGGCTCTCCCGCAATCCGATCTACCTCGGCAACTCGATCGTTCGGGCGGGCGCCGCCATCCTGTTCGACCTGCCCTGGCTCGCAATCCTGCTGGTGCCGTGTACGCTGTTGGTGAGCGAGCTCGCGATCCGGCGCGAGGAAGCCCATCTCGCTGCCCGTTTCGGCGAGGCCTGGCGGGCCTATGCTGGGCGCGTGCGGCGGTGGCTGTGAGAGCGCGACGGGAAAGCCTGCCGGGTTAACGCCGCGGCAAGCCTGATCCGCTAGCCTCTCGACCGTGTCAGCTATGCGGTCGAGGGCTCGTTGTGGCAGTTGCAGCTCTGAATGGCGGTCATGGGCACGATGCTGCCCTGGCGCTGAGCCATGTTCGCAAGACCTTCGGCGCCAAGGTTGCCGTCGACCGGATGGAGCTTCGGGTCAACCCGGGTGAGCTCTACGCCCTGCTCGGGCCCAATGGTGCGGGCAAGACCACGACGCTGCGGATGATTGCGGGCCTCCTGCAACCCGATGCCGGCCAGATCCGGATCTTCGGCATCGACGCCGTGCGCGATCCGATCGCCGCCAAGCGGATCACGGCCTGGCTGCCGGACGAGCCGATGCTCTACGACAAGCTGACGCCGCTCGAGTATCTCGAGCTCGTCGCCGGCCTCTGGGGCGTCGATCCGGCACGAGCCGAGCGCAAGGCGGTCGAGTTGATCGACGTGCTCGAGCTTGGTCCCCATCGCGACACGCGATGCGAAGGCTTCTCGCGCGGCATGAAGCAGAAGGTGGCGTTGGCTGGCGCGTTGATCCACGACCCGCGCCTGATCATGCTGGACGAGCCGCTCACCGGCATCGACGCAGGCGTCGCCCGGCAGGTGAAAGACCTGCTCACCGCGCGGGTGCGCGACGGCGCCACCATCATTCTGACGACCCATATCCTCGAGGTCGCCGAGCGGCTTGCCGACCGCATCGGGATTGTCGATCAGGGCCGGCTCGCAGCCGAGGGAACGCTCGCCGAGCTGCGGGCGATGGCGGGTCCCTCGAGCGAGACTCTGGAAGACGTGTTCCTGTCGCTGACACGCCGCCAGGCGCAGGCGTCATGAGGCCCGGTCCCGGCACCTTCCTCTGGCTGGTCGCCAACGACCTGCGCCTCGAGTGGCGCGGCTTCGCGGGACTGCTCGGTGGCGCGAGCCCGCGGGCTGTCGTGCTGGTCGTCATTGCTGGTGGCATCCTGCTGCATCTGCTGGCGTGGCCGGCGGTTGCTTGGCTCTCACCCGCTCTCCATGGCGCCGAGGCGACCGTCGCTCCGCTTGCGGCCGTGCTTGGCGGCGCGTTCACTTGGATGATCGCGCAGAGCGTGTTCGGGGCGACCCGCACGCTCTATGATCGTGGCGATCTCGATCTGCTGCTCAGCTCGCCGCTGCCGGCCGAGCAAATGATTGCCGCCAAGGCTGTGGCAATCGCGGCGAGCACCTTGGGATCGATCGCTCTGTTGGTGTTGCCGCTCGCCAACATCGGTGCGCTGATCGAGGGGCCGGCCTGGCTCGGCATCTACCCGACGCTCATGGCCATGGCGCTGATCGCAACGGCGCTCGGCCTCGGACTGCTGATCGCGCTGTTCTGGCTGGTTGGACCGCGCCGCGCCCGTACCACCGCGCAGATGACGGCGGCCGGTATCGGTGGAGCGTTCGTGCTCGGCGCGCAGATCGTCGCCATGCTGCCAGGCCCCTTGCGGCTCGCCGTCACGGATTGGGTCGATGGGGCGGCCCGATCCGATACGATGGGGGCAAGCGCGCTGCTGCGCTTGCCGCTCGAGGCGGTTCGCGGCGATGCACTCGCCATGGCGATCCTGCTCGGAACGGGCGTTGTGCTTTTCTGGGTTGCGGTCACCATGCTGGGCGAGCGGTTTGCCAACGCAAGCCTGCTGGCGGCCGGCGCGCAGGCGGAGGCTTCACACGGCAAGCGCTCGCGCCTGGCGTTTCGCGCCGGCCGCGGCCGCAATCTGCGGCTGAAGGAATGGCGGCTGCTGGTGCGCGATCCGAGCCTGTTTGCCCAGCTCGGGCTGCAGATCATCTACACCATTCCGCTCGCGGTCGTATTGCTGCGCAGCGAGCTGTTGCCGACAGCCCTCGCACTCGGGCCCACCATCGTCATGATCGCGGCCCAGGTGGCGGGCTCGATTGCGTGGATCACGGTCTCGGGCGAGGATGCGCCCGAGCTGATCGCCACGGCGCCGGTCACGGCGGCGTCAGCCGACCGCGCCAAGCTGAGTGCGGTCGCCTTGCCGGTGCTCGCGATCCTTGCCCTGCCGCTCGCAGGCCTTGCATTCGTCTCGTGGCGGGCAGCCTTGGTCGTCGTCGTGTTCGCTGCCATGGCTGGCGCCTCGACCGCGCTCTTGAATTTCTGGCATCCCATGCCCGGCAACCGGCGTGGCATGCTGCGCCGCCATTCGCAGTCCAAGCTGATTGGCCTCGTCGAGCACGGGCTCGCCATGCTCTGGGTGTTCGCGGTCGTGTTCGCGCTGCTCGGGAGCGTGCTGGCGCTCGCCCCGATCGCGATCGTGACCGGCATTCTCGCCTTCTGCCGCAGCCGGAGTGGCGGCCGGGCCGAGGTGGGTGTCGCTCTTGCGCCCGGCGCCGCCGGCCTCCCCCTGTCGTTGGGGCGACAAGCGGCAAGCTGACGTGCCGCTGGACCGGACCAGCCGCCGCGCTATGCTGCTAGCTGGAGCACGCGTGGATCGGGAGCGTTGCAATGGACGAGCGTCTGGCCTCGACGGGCGATGTCGAGCCTGGGGAGTGCCGGCCGATGCCGGGCCGCTACTACTATGATCCGGCCACCTTCGAGCGTGAGAAGGCGGCGATCTTCTACCGCACCTGGCAGTATGTCGGGCACGTGTCGATGCTGCCCATGCCCGGCAGCTATCTCGTCCGCCCGATCATGGATCAGAGTGTTCTCCTGCTGCGTGGGGCGGACGGCGAGATCAGGGCCTTCTTCAATGTCTGCCAGCATCGCGCGCACCGGCTGCTCGAGGGCGAGGGGCGGCTCGCATCTGCCATGGTCACCTGCCCCTACCACGCCTGGTCCTACGACCTCGAAGGGCGGCTGCGCCAGGCGCGTGGCACGGCGGGCATGCCCGGTTTCGCCAAGGAGGCAATCTGTTTGTCGCGCGTGCGCCTCGCGACGAGGCTCGGCTTCCTCTTCGTCAATCTGGACGGCAAAGCGCCCGAGCTGGAGACGGTCGCAGGCGCCATGTTCGATGAGGTCGAAAGCTTCTCGCCGAAGGCGGAAAACCTGCACCACGCCCATCGTAGCGAGCTCACGCTCGATGCCAACTGGAAGAACTCGGTCGAGAATTTCTCCGAATGCTTCCACTGCCCGATCTCGCATCCCACGCTGGTCGCCAACGCCCTCGACTATCCATCCTACCGCATCACCACCCACGCCCATCACCACAGCCACCGCAGCCGCGATCGTGGTGCCGACCAGGGCTATGGTACGGCGACCGCAGGTGCTGCCAAGCCCAACGAGTTCGGCAGCTGGCTGCTCTGGCCGAACTGGTGCATCGAGGTCTATCCGGGCGGCAACCTGACAGTGTTCCATCACGTGCCGGTCGCGCCCGAGCAGACGATCCAGGTCAGCGAATGGTTTTTCCCGGCTGCTATCCCAACACAAGCCGAGCAAGAGATCATCGATTTCGTCGACGTGGTGCGGCGCGAGGATGTACCCATCTGCGAAAGCGTGCAGAAGGGCCTGCACAGCCTGGGCTATGCCGGCGGGCACTTCGTCATCGACGCCGAGCGCTCCGAGGTGAGCGAGCATGCGGTCCATGATTTCCAGCAGAAAGTGTTGCGCGCACTCGGCGAGATCGCCTGAGGTGAGGCAAGGAAGGGCCGAGGGCCATGACGGAACGACTTGAAGGCAAAGGCATCGTCGTGACCGGCGGCAGCCGCGGCATTGGAGAGGCGATCATTGCCGGGCTCGTTGCCGAGGGTGCGCGGGTCCTCACCTGCGGCCGTGGCAATCGTCCCACCACGCTGGCGTCGTCGGTGCAGTGGGAGACGGCCGACGTCGCGATCGACGACGACGTTCGTCGATTGCGGGATCGGGCGCTCGCGGGGCTCGGCCGGGTCGATGTTCTCGTCAACAATGCGGGTGTGCTCAACGGCGGGACCGTCGCCGACACCAGCGATGCCGACTGGGACTTGCTGATGGGCGTCAATGCCAAGGGCCTGTTTCAGTGCTGCCGTGCCTTCATCCCGCCGATGCGGGCGGCAGGCGGCGGCGCCATCATCAACCTCGGCTCGACCAGCGGCCTCAGCGCCGATCCGGGCATGGCCGTCTACAACGCGTCGAAAGCGTTCGTGCATGGTCTCACGCGCTCGATCGCGGTCGACCACGGGCCGGACGGCATTCGCTGCAATGCGGTGTGCCCGGGCTGGATCGTCACCGGCATGCTGGAGGCGAGCTTTGCAACCGCAGGCGACGCCAAGGCTGCCGAAAGGGATGCCGTCAGGCGCCATCCGGTCGGCAGGCTCGGCCGGCCTCGGGACATCGCGGCGACGGTCACCTATCTGGCTTCCGATGCCGCCGCTTTCGTCTCGGGGCAGACTTTCGTGGTCGATGGCGGGCTTATCGCCGGCTCGCCCGTCCGGCCGGAATTCTTCTGAGCGACACCCCCGCACGGCAAGCTCAAGCAATGCGGGTTTCGCCGGTCCGTCGTGCGTGCTCGAGCGCATCCTCCACCGTCGACATGTAGCGCACCAGCGGCTTGCGCAGGCCCGCCAGCAACAAAGGACGCCGGACCTTTCTCGCCGCGCCCGTCACATAGACGCGCGTGCCGCTTCGCCTGAGCTTTGCCACGAACGACAGCAGCGATCTCGCCCCGGTGCTGTCGACGAGCGGTACCTTGCTGAGATCGAGCACGAACACCTCGGGATCCTGGCCGATCCGGTCGAGCACCAGGCCGATGCGGGCATTGGTGCCGAAGAAGTAGGCGCCTGAGATCCGATAAACCATGACGCGGCCATTCCCCGCGACCGGATCATAGGCCGCATGCGGGCCGGTCGCGTCGGCCTCGTCCTCCACGAACAGGCTGCCGCCGCCTTCGATCTCGACCAGCTCCGCCATCCGGCTCAAAATGAGCAGGCAGCCTAGCGCGACACCCACCGCGATCGCGAGCGTGAGGTCGGCGAAAATCGTCAGCGAGTAGGTCGCCAGCAGCACCGCCGTGTCGCCGCGCGAGGCTCGCAACAGGCTCATGAACTCGTGCCGCTCCGCCATGTTCCAGGCGACGATGGCGAGCACTGCACCCAGGCTCGCGAGCGGGATCATGGCGGCGAGCGGGGCCGCCAGCAGCATGAACGCCAGCACGTAGAGCGCATGCAGCATGCCGGACACGGGACTGCGCGCGCCGGAGCGGACGTTCGTCGCGGTGCGCGCGATCGTGCCGGTCACGCACATGCCGCCGAAGATGACGGCCGCGATATTGGCGATGCCTTGGGCGACCAGCTCGCAGTTGGACCGGTGCTTCCTCCCGGTCATGCCGTCGGCGACCACCGCCGAGAGCAGCGATTCGATCGAGCCGAGCAGCGCGATCGTGATCGCATCGGGGAACAGCCCAGCGAGCCGGGCCAGATCGAAGGCTGGCAGCGACGGCGCCGGCAGCGTGCGTGGCACACCGCCAAAGCGCGATCCGATCGTCGCCACGTCGAGCCCGAGCAGCGCGACCAGCGCCGCCGCAACCGCAACCGCGATCAGCATTCCCGGCCATTTCGGCCGGTATCGCCTGAGGCCGAGGATGATGGCGAGCGCAAGCGCCGCCACCAGAATGGCTGCGGGGTTGATCGTGCCAATGCTCCGCCAGATGGCGCCGAGCTTGGGGATGAGCGCCGCCGGCTCTTTGACCATGTCGAGGCCGAGCAGCTCATGCAGCTGGCTCGCGAAGATGATGGTCGCAATGCCCGCGGTGAAGCCGACCGTCACCGGAAAGGGGATGAATTTGATGATGGTGCCGAGCCTGAGCAATCCGAGCGCAATCATCATTGCGCCTGCCATCAGCGTGGCGAGGACGAGGCCCTCATAGCCCTGCCGCTCGACGATGCCGGCGATGAGGACGATGAAAGCGCCGGCGGGGCCGCCGATCTGGAAACGGCTGCCGCCGAGCGCCGAGATCAGGAACCCGCCGACGATCGCGGTGAAGAGACCCTTGTCGGGCGAGAGCCCCGAGCTGATGGCGATCGCCATCGAGAGCGGCAGCGCCACGATCGCAACGGTAAGCCCTGCGATCGCGTCCGCGCGCAACTCGGCCGCGCCATAGCCCTCGCGCAGCACGGTTACGAGCTTTGGCGTGAATAGCTCCCCGAAAGTCGGGTCTTGAGGCTTCTGGGCGCGGGAGGTTGCCAGCGGCATGCGGTTTCCGTCTCGGCTCGATGAGGGCAAGCGGCGGCCCGTTGGTCGCCCGGTGGAGGACCCTTGGGCGCGAACGGCCGAATCGCCTGACCGCCCCGGGCCCACATTGCAGCCGTCGTGGCATTGCTGACAATGCGAGCCCGGCACAGCCGCATTGCGGCGCATGCGAATGTACGGCACCCCATCGAGCGAGGGACCCCATGCCGACCAGCTTCAACCATGTGAGCTTCACGGTTCCCGACCTCGCCGTGGCGGTGCGCTTCTGGACCCAGGCGATGGAGCTCGAGGCGCGCGACATCAGCCACCGGTCGGGCGATTGGCAGGCGGCGGTGACGGGCGTGCCGAAGGCGCAGCTCAGGATCGCGCATCTCTACGGGCGCGGTGCCCATCTCGAGCTGATCGAGTACGAGAGCGGTGGCACGTCCGGCCCATCGCCATCGCCGGGTGCGACTTGCGCAGGCCACATCTGCTTCGAGTGCACTGATATCGAAAGCTTGTGGGACGCCCTGATGGCCGCGGGTGCGACGCCGCAAGGCGCCGTCGCCGCAGTCACCAGCGGCCCCGGCAAGGGCGCCAAAGCCGCCTATTTGCGTGATCCGAGCGGGATCATCGTGGAGCTGGTGGAGTTGGCTGCTTGAGCCTGGTGCGAAGCATCCGGGCCGAGCCCGCTCACCCCACCAGATGCGTCCCCGCATAGGCCTCGTCCAGCAAGAACCCGGCGCCCAGGCTCTCCAGCTCCACTCGGCTGCCTGCCTCGACCATGACCGGCCCCATCGGCCAGTCGCCCTTGGCGTCGCGTCGCAGCAGCTCCGCGCGGATGCGGGTTGCGTGCACGACCAGGATCTCGGTGACGCTGGGGAGCGTCGCATAGGCGCGGACGTTCTCGCGCGTGTCGGCGGCATTTCCGGGCGAAAGCACCTCGACCAAGAGGATCGGATCGGGCGTCATCACGGCCCCCGAGACATTTGGCGCGCAGGTGACACCGATGTCGGGGATGCGGAAGTTCCAGTCGGCGGTGACGCGAGGCTGGGTGCCCGGGCTGGTGACGACGCGGCAGCCGGGCCAGTTTTGCCTGACGCTCCCGTCGAGGATGACCGCAAGCCTGGTCACAATCGTGTTGTGAGCATCGCTTGCCGGCGCCATGGCACGCAGCACGCCATCGACCAGCTCGTAGCGCGTTCCCGTGCCGTCGCCCGGCCAGACGATGAATTCGGCGACGTCCATGAAAGCCGGAAGCTTGCGGGCGGCTGAGGTCATGGCGGTCCGTTTGTCGTTCATTGCCGTTCGACACGATAGCACAGTTCCGGCGCGAACGGGGCGCCTCAGAGCTCCGGCACCAGATCCATCGGGAACTTGTCGAGCTGCTCGAAGCCCTTGTCCGTGATCACCACCTGGTTCTCGACCTTCACTCCCTCCCGGCCGCCGATCGGGCAGACGAGGCTTTCCACGCACAGCACCATCCCCGGCTCCAGCACGCCGTCATGGGCGTCGGCTTTGTCCTCGCGGAAGAGGATCGAGGGGTACTCGTCGCACAGGCCGACCCCATGCATGGCGACACCGTAGCGCTGCTCGAGGCAGTCGTCGGGGAGCTGGAAGCTCTTGTCGATGAGCTCGTGGAAGGTCATGCCGGGCTTCAGCAATTCCTTGTTGAAGGCGACATGATCGCAGGCGATCTGGTGCTGCGTGCGCTGCATGTTGGAGGGCTTCTTGCCGGGCGCGACCCAGGTACGGCTGATGTCGGCGCAATAGCCGTAGGGTCCGATCAGGTCGGTATCGAAGGCTACGATGTCGCCAGCCTCGATCACCCGGTCGGAGCATTCGTGGAACCAGGGATTGGTGCGCGGGCCCGATGCCAGCAGCCGCGTCTCGATCCATTCCCCGCCGCGAGCGATGTTGGCCTCGTGGAGCTTGGCCCAGAGCTGGTTCTCGGTGATTCCGGGCTTCAGGTGCTTCCACATCTCGGCGATCCCCACCTCGCAGGTGTTGACCGCCCGCTTCATCGCTTTGATCTCCTCGGGATGCTTGATCTTCCTCGCCTCCTCGCAGAACTCCTGGGAGGAGACGGGCTCGACGCCCTCGGCCGCGAGCATGGTGATGCCCATCTGCTCGCACTTGTCGATCGCGAGGCGCTTGTTGCCCCCGCCATGGGCGTGCACGAGGTCGGCGACCTCCTGCGCCCAGCGCTTGCAGCGCTTACGCTCGCCCTCGGCCGAGCCGCCATACATGTAGAACCATCCGGTCGCGGGGCGGACTTCGGTGACGAGTGGGAACGCCTTGGCGATATGCACCGCCTGCTCGTAGTCGAACAGCACGACCGGACCCTCGGTTGCGACGAAGGCATAGCGCGTCGGATTGTGCAGGCACCAGACCTGCATGTTGGAGACGTCGGTGGCGTAGCGGATGTTCAGTGGATCGTAGAGGAGGGCGCCGGCGAAATCGCGGCTTTTCAACTCGGCGCGCAGCCGGTCGAGCCGGTACTGGCGGATGATGCCGAAATCGGGCTCGGTGAGCCCTGCCGCCTTCCATTCCAGGTTCGCCGGATTGGCCGGGCCGATATAGGACATGCCGAGCGCGCCCTTGGCCTCCTTGGTCGAGGGATCGATCTTGCGGCGATGGCGACCGAAGGTGGATGGCATTAGGGGACTCCATGACGGCTGCCCGGATGGTTTCGGCGAGGCGGGCAGCTCGCCCCCGCCATTAGCCCTTGCCGGTAGCGGCATGACGAGCGGCACGCAAGCGGGGAAGCCGGCTTCTGGTGCACATCTGCTCTGTCGGTCCCGGGGGCGGCCGAGGAGGCTACGGTCAGTGTCGGTACCAGCCGCGTACTGCAACCAAATTGCCGCAGCAGCCCACCATCGGCTCGACTTGGCATTGTGCGCTGCCCGCCTGTCTTGCTAAGCTTGTTGGAACGCCTCGCAGCACCCGGCCCGCCTCGAGCGAGCCTGCGGTCGAGAAGGCGGCTGCGATCGAAGCAAGGTTGGGGAAACGCGAGCGGCATGGAATACTTCATCCAGCAGGTCATCAACGGCGTCGCGCTCGGCTCGATCTACGGGTTGATCGCGATCGGCTACACGATGGTCTACGGCATCATCGGCATGGTCAACTTCGCCCATGGCGATGTGTTCATGATCGGATCGTTCGTTGCGCTGATCGTCATTCTCGCGATTGGGCTGACAGCAGGGGCCGGGCTGGCGCTGACCGTCTTGGCACTGCTGCTGGTGCTCGCGATCGCCATGTTCGTCGCCGCCGCCTGGGGCTGGACGGTCGAGCGCCTCGCTTACCGGCCGTTGCGCGGATCCTTTCGCCTCGCCCCCCTCATCACCGCGATCGGCATGTCGCTCGTCTTGCAGAACTTCGTGCAGGTTGCGCAGGGCGCGCGCGTGAAGCCGCTGCAGCCGATCGTGACCGGCACCCACACCCTGATGACGAGCCCGACCGGCTTCACGGTCGATCTCTCCAACATCAAGATCATCATCGTGCTGCTGACCGTGGCGCTGATGACGGTCTTCACTCTGGTCATCTCGAAGACCTCGCTCGGCCGGGCTCAGCGCGCCTGCGAGCAGGATCAGAAGATGGCCGCTCTGCTCGGCGTCGACGTCGATCGCACCATCTCGCTCACTTTCGTGATGGGGGCCGCGCTCGCGGCGGTCGCGGGATTGATGTTCCTGCTCTACTATGGGGTGATCGACTTTTACATCGGCTTCAGTGCCGGCATCAAAGCCTTCACGGCGGCGGTGCTGGGCGGCATCGGCTCGCTGCCGGGCGCCATGCTCGGCGGCCTCATCATCGGCCTGATCGAGACGCTGTGGTCGGGCTATTTCACGGTCGAGTATAAGGACGTGGCGGCGTTCTCGATCCTCGCGATCACGCTCATCTTCCTGCCATCGGGACTGCTCGGCAGGCCTGAAGTCGAGAAGGTGTAGGCGATGGCGGGAGCAGCAGAATCCGCTGTGGGCGGGAAGACCGAGGCCACGACCGGCACCGACCTCACAGCCGCATTCCGTACAGCGGCGTTCTGGGGTGCGATCTTCGCGCTTCTCTCGGTGCCGATCCTGACCGTCCAGACCGCCGAGAGTTTCAATACGCTGAAGCTGGTGCCGCGCTGGTGGCTGTTGCCGGCGGCATTCGGCGTCGTCTTTACGACCGTGTTCCTGCGCCAGGTATTGTTTGCGGGCACCGACGGCGTCAAGCTGCCGACAGCGTTCTCCGGCGCGCTCGGCCGGGCCGGCGATTATCTGGGCTGGGGGCTGCTCGTGCTCGCGATCGCGCTGCCGTTCCTGCCCTCCACCAATCGCTACACGCTCGACGTGGCAATCCTCATTCTGACCTACGTCATGCTGGGCTGGGGCCTCAACATCGTCGTCGGACTGGCGGGGCTGCTCGACCTCGGCTATGTCGCCTTCTACGCGGTCGGCGCCTATTCCTATGCGCTGCTCGCGACCCATTACGGCCTGTCGTTCTGGCTCTGCCTGCCGCTCGCCGGCATCCTTGCCGCGCTGTGGGGCGTCATCCTCGGCTTTCCGGTGCTGCGGCTCCGAGGCGACTATCTCGCGATCGTGACGCTCGCGTTCGGCGAGATCGTCCGCATCGTGCTGCTCAACTGGGTGAGCTTCACCAACGGGCCGACCGGCATCTCGGGGATTCCGCGCCCGGGCTTCTTCGGGCTCGCGTTCGCGGAGACCGGCGACAACACCTTCGCCGGCTTCTTCGGCATCCCCTACCTGCCGATCCACCGCATCATCTGGCTCTACTACATCATCCTGTTGCTCGCCCTCCTCACCAACTTCGTGACGATGCGCCTGCGCCGGCTGCCGGTCGGGCGCGCCTGGGAAGCGCTGCGCGAGGATGAGATCGCCTGCCGGTCGCTGGGCATCAACACGACGAGCACCAAGCTCACTGCGTTCGCGATCGGGGCCATGTTCGCGGGCTTCGCCGGCTCCTTCTTCGCGACGCGGCAGGGCTTCATCAGCCCGGAGAGCTTCAACTTCATGGAATCGGCGACGATCCTGGCGATCGTCGTGCTGGGCGGCCTGGGGAGCCAGATCGGCGTGGTGGTTGCGTCGATCGCCATGATCGGCGGTATCGAGATGCTGCGCAATCTCGGCTTCCTGAAGGAAATCTTCGGGCCGAGTTTCGATCCGACCCAGTACCGCATCCTGATCTTCGGCTCGATCCTTGTTGCCATCATGGTCTGGCGTCCGCGCGGGATCATCTCGACCCGCACTCCAACCGTTTCTCTCGGCAAGACCAAGACCATCTCCTCCGACCTGGTGAAGGAAGGGCACGGATGACACCTTGGGAGAGTAACGCCATCCTCGAGGTCGATCATCTGAGCATGCGCTTTGGCGGGCTCGTTGCCGTCAGCGACCTCTCGTTCAAGGCCGCCCATGGCCAGATCACGGCGTTGATCGGCCCCAACGGCGCCGGCAAGACGACAGTCTTCAACTGCATCACCGGCTTCTACAAGCCGACCGAGGGCATGATCCGGCTGCACCACAGCGGCGGCACCGATTTCCTGCTGGAGCGGCTCGACGATTTCATTGTCGCGAGCACAGCCCGCGTCGCCCGCACCTTTCAGAACATCCGCCTGTTCTCGGGCATGACGGTGCTCGAGAACCTGCTGGTTGCCCAGCACAATCAGCTGATGCGGGCGTCGGGTTATACGATCGGGGGCATCCTCGGGATCGGGGGCTACGCGAGCTCGGAGAAGGCGGCGATCGACTTTTCCTGCTATTGGCTCGACAAGGTCGGTCTGATCGACCGTGCCGACGACGCGGCGGGCGACCTGCCCTACGGTCAGCAGCGCCGCCTCGAGATCGCGCGCGCCATGTGCACCCGCCCCGTGCTGCTCTGCCTCGACGAGCCGGCCGCCGGCCTCAACCCCAAGGAAAGCCTCGAGCTCAACGAGCTGTTGCGCGCGATCCGCGACGAGGAGAAGGTCTCGATCCTGCTGATCGAGCACGACATGGGCGTCGTCATGGGCATCTCCGACCACATCGTCGTGCTCGACTATGGCGTCAAGATCTCCGACGGCACACCCGATGATGTGCGCAGGGACCCGAAAGTCATCGCGGCCTACCTCGGCGTTGCCGACGAGGAGGAGGCCGCCGCGGCAGCCGAGGCGGGGATCAGGCCATGAGCGAGCCGATGCTGAGCGTCCGCGGTGTCGAGACCTTCTACGGCAAGATCCAAGCGCTGCGCGGCGTCGATCTCGACGTCAAGCGCGGCGAGATCGTGACCCTGATCGGCTCCAATGGCGCCGGCAAGACGACGCTGATGATGTCGATCTGCGGCAAGCCGCAGGCTCGCTCCGGCGTGATCCGGTTCGAGGGCGAGGACATCACCCGCCTGCCGACGCACCAGATCATGCACATGGGCATGGCCCAATCGCCCGAGGGACGGCGCATTTTCCCGCGCATGACCGTGCTCGAGAACCTGCAGATGGGTGCGATCCTCGCCAAGCAGGATAGGTTCTCGGAAGATCTCGCCCGCGTCTACTCGATGTTCCCGATCCTTGCCAAACGCGAAGGTCAGCGCGGCGGCACGCTGTCGGGTGGCGAGCAGCAGATGCTCTCGATCGCACGCGCACTGATGGGGCGGCCGAAGCTGCTGTTGTTGGATGAGCCATCGCTGGGCCTTGCACCCCTGATCGTGAAACAGATTTTCGGGACCATTCGCACGCTCAACGAGCAGGAAGGGCTCACCATCTTTCTCGTCGAGCAGAATGCGTTCCACGCCTTGAAGCTCGCCCACCGCGGCTACGTGATGGTGAACGGGCGCATCACGCTCGCAGGCTCCGGCAAGGAGCTGTTGAGCCGCGAGGAGGTGCGCAAGGCCTATCTCGAGGGCGCGCATTGAAGACAACGCCAAATCGCGAGATCGCCAATTCGCGGTGACGGCCGACTTGGCAAATTGGCGATTTCGCGACTTCACGCTTCGAGGGAGGCATCATGGCGGATGTGATTGGCGAAGGACTGATCTGGCCCGTGAACGGCGCGTTCGAGCCGGTCGCAACCTGTCTGGCGGGCGGGGGCTGCGGTCGCCTGCTCTATGAGGATGGCCTGTTCATCTTCATCGTCATGACGGTGATCATCGCCGGCGGCTGCGCTTTGATGTCGGGACGCTCGCTCGCTCTGGGCTGGAAGCCGCTCGGCCTGCTCATCGGCTACATGGCGCTGTTTGGCGTCGCCGTGCGCTTCCTGCACTGGGGCCTCTTCCGCGGCACCCTGATGTCACCCTACTACTACCTGGCCGACACGCTCGTGCTGATGGCGATCGCGACAATCGCCTGGCAGCTGACGCGCACCAACCAGATGGTCACGAAGTACCATTGGCTCTATCGCCGCACGAGCCCGCTCTCGTGGGCAAAGCGGTAGGCAGTCGCGCGGGCTTGCGAAAGTGGGGTCGCTCCCTCTGACAGCTCGGTGGCCTGCGCAGTCGGCACACGATGGTAGGTCAGACAAATTCCTCCCTTGGCTGGGTTTCTGCCTTACTCGATCCGCCGTTTTGCCCTCTTGCCGCCGCGAAAAATGTGCTAGAGCCTCGGCGTTTCGTTGCGCCCTGTTCCGACGGTCGGCCAGGGTTTGTCCAAAGGGAGGATAACGAAATCATGAATAGGCTTTTTGTATCGGCGGCCGCGCTTGCGTTCGGGCTCGCCGCCTCGGCTGCACACGCCGAGGATGTTCTGATTGCAGCGACTGGACCGATGACCGGCCAGTATGCGTCATTCGGCGCTCAGCTGAAGGCGGGTGCCGAGCTGGCCGTCGCCGACATCAACGCCGCGGGCGGTGTGCTCGGCAGTAAGATCGTGCTCGAGATCGGTGACGACGCCTGCGATCCCAAGCAGGCGGTCGCGGTTGCCAACAACCTCGTGGGCAAAGGCGTGAAGTTCATCGCCGGCCATTTCTGCTCGGGTTCCTCGATCCCGGCATCCAAGGTCTACGAGGAAGAGGGGATCGTGCAGATCACGCCCGCCTCGACCAATCCGAAGTTCACCGACGAAGGCGGCTGGAACGTCCACCGCGTTTGCGGCCGTGACGATGCCCAGGGCCTGGTCGCCGGCACCTTCCTGGCCACTAAGTTTGCCGGCAAGAAAGTGGCGATCATCCACGACAAGACCCCCTATGGTAAGGGCCTTGCCGACGAGACCAAGAAGGCGATGAACGCCGCCGGTCTGCAGGAGGCCATGTACGAGGCCTATACCGCCGGTGAGAAGGACTATTCGGCCCTCGTCTCCAAGTTCAAGGAGGCAGCGGTCGATGCGGTCTATGTGGGCGGCTATCACACCGAAGGCGGCCTGATCCTGCGCCAGATGCGCGAGCAGGGCGTGAAGGCTCAGATGGTCTCGGGCGACGCATTCGTGACGCAGGAATTCTGGGCGATCACCGGCGACGCCGGCGAAGGCACGATCATGACCTTCGCGCCCGACCCGCAGAAGTACCCGGAGGCCAAAGTCGTCGTCGACAAGTTCAAGGCGGCCAACATCAACCCCGAGGGCTACACGCTCTACGCCTACGCTGCGATCCAGGCCTGGGCCCAGGCCGCCACCGCCGCCGGCTCGTTCGATGGCAAGGGTGTTGCTGCCAAGCTCCGCTCGGGCATGCCGCTCAACACCGTGCTCGGCACCCTATCGCTCAACGAGAAGGGCGACATCAAGGACGCCAAGTACGTCTGGTACAACTGGTCGAAGGGCAACTACGCCGAGACCATGACACCCTGATCTGATTGGCCGGGCCGTCGCGGCCCGGCAATCGGAGCAAGTCTTCGACCCGCGCGGGACAACTCGCGCGGGTTTCTATTTGGCCAGCAGATTTGCTGTCGTTCAGCGCGGCGCCATCCGGATTGCGCCGTCGAGGCGGATCACCTCGCCGTTCAGCATCGCATTGCCCACGATGTGGCGCACGAGCTCGGCATACTCGGCCGGCTCGCCCAGGCGCGAGGGGAACGGCACCTGCTTGCCCAGGCTCGCCTGTGCCTCCTCGGGCAGCCCACGCAGCATCGGCGTGGCGAACAGACCCGGCGCGATCGTCATCACGCGGATGCCCAGGCTCGCGAGGTCCCGCGCCATCGGCAGCGTCATGGCGACGATACCGCCTTTCGAGGCCGCGTAGGCGATCTGGCCAATCTGGCCGTCGAAAGCGGCAACCGAGGCGGTGTTGAGAATGACTCCGCGCTCGCCATCCTTTCCGCTCGGCGCGAGTGCCGCCATGCCTTCCGCGGCGGCGAGCGCACACAGAAACGAGCCGGTGAGATTGATGGCGATGGTTTTCTGGAAGAG
This sequence comes from Hyphomicrobiaceae bacterium, assembly GCA_031403055.1. GTDB lineage: Bacteria > Pseudomonadota > Alphaproteobacteria > Rhizobiales > Hyphomicrobiaceae > JANNSW01. The sequence continues at coordinate 16,831 of JANNSW010000330.1, forward strand.
GGCAGTATCGTGCGCTCCTTTCTTGCCGAGCATGCGTGCCGCCGGGCCGATACCGGCGCAATTGACCAGGATGCGTTCCTGGCCGATGGCCGCGCGGGCCGTCTTGAAACCGGCTGTGACGCTCACCGCATCGCTCACATCGACGCGGGCGAACACGCCGCCGATCTCGCCCGCGACCTCCCGTCCGCGCGCCTCGTCCATGTCGAGGATGGCGATGCGGGCGCCATCGGCGGCAAGCCGGCGCGCGGCCGCCTCGCCCAGGCCCGAGGCGCCGCCGGTGACGATGGCTGAGATGGTCGAGTCGATGTGCATTTGCTTCCTGGTGTCAACATCGGGAGTAGGGAGTGGGCAGTAGGGAGTAGGTTGTCCTACGCCCTATTCCCTCTCAAGAAACACATCTTGGCATCACCCGTCATCCCGGACGCTGTCATGTCAAAGCGCGCCTTCGGCACGACAGCAGCGATCCGGGATCCTGGCCACGGGCGCAGCATCTGTAACTGAGATCCCGGATCAAAGCCTTCGGCTTTGTCCGGGATGACGGGTGGATGGGTGTGCGCGAGACGTCTCCTCAAACACGCATTCCAGTGTAGCCGGTTGGAGAGCTACTCCCTACTCCCCACTCACTCAATTTACTTCGGCAATTCGCCTTCCATGCCCTCGACATAGAAGTTCATGCCGAGCAGATCGCCGTCGGGCGCGGTCGCGCCTGCTGCCAGCCAATCCGAGCCGTCCTGCTTCTTGATCGGACCGGTGAAGGGATGCAGCTTGCCGGACTTGATGTCCTCGACCGCCTGCTCGGCGAGCTTGCGCGCATCCTCGGGCACCTTGGCGTTGATCGCCGGGATGCCGACCAGTCCTTCCTTCAGGCCGTTCCAGGTGTCTGTCGAGGTCCAGCTGCCATCTAGCACCGCCTTGGTGCGCGCGACGTAGTAAGGCGCCCAGTTGTCGACGATCGAGGTCAGCACCACGTCGGGTCCGAAATGGGCCATGTCGGAGGCTTGACCCACGGCCCACACCCCCCGCTCCTGCGCAATCTTGATGGCGGCAGGGCTATCGGTGTGCTGCATGATCACGTCGGCGTCCTGGTCGATCAGCGCCTTGGCCGCATCGGCCTCCTTGCCTGGATCGAACCAGGTGTTGACCCAGATGACCTTCAGCTTGATCGCGGGGTTGACCGATTTTGCGGCGAGATAGGTCGCGTTGATGCCCATCACCACTTCCGGAATCGGGAACGAGGCAATGTAGCCGATCGTATTCGACTTCGACATCTTGCCAGCGACCAGGCCGACCACGTGGCGCCCCTCGTAGAAGCGGGCATTGTAGATGGCGAGGTTGTCGGCCTTCTTGAAGCCCGTTGCGTGCTCGAACTTCACGTTGGGGAACTGCTTGGCGACCTTCAATGTCGGATTCATGAAACCGAACGAGGTCGTGAAGATGAGGCCGTGCCCGGTCTCGGCGAGCTGGCTGATGACGCGCTCGGCGTCTGGGCCCTCCGAGACGTTCTCCACATAGGTCGTCTCGACCTTGTCGCCGAGCTCCTTCTTGATCGCCTCGAGACCCTGGTGATGCTGGTAGGACCAGCCATGGTCGCCGATCGGCCCCACATAAACGAAGCCGACCTTCAGCTTGTCGGCGAGGGCCGGGCCGGCGGCGAGGCCGAGGGCCAATGCCATGGCAAGCGGCGCGAGTGCCCGCCTGGTCAATCCTTGCAACATGATTCTCCTCCCTTGATGGTCGCGCACATGGGCGCGGTCCGGAGCCATACATAGCCGAGCAGGTCGGTCGGGGCGAGTCGGTAGCATCGCTCAGGCCACGCACCCGACACTTCTGATCCGATTGTGCGAGGACTTCGATCACACTGCGGTCCTCGCCTTCGCGTCACGGGCTGTCAGAACGCTCGTGTTCCGCCGGCGCCCCCTCGCTGCGCAGATCCTCCCGCAGGACGAGGGCATCGAGCGCGCTCGTGACGGCATCGAGCCAGCCCGCTTCGGTCAGCCGCCGCCGCGTGCGCTCGTTGAGGCCGCCCTTCGTCTCGTACTTGGAGGGGAGAGACGCCAGGTCGGCGTCCCTGGTCCGGCTGGAGGCTTGTGCCAGACTCATGAGCAGGGAGCGCACATAGAGTGAGGCCGCGGCCGGCTCGATACCCTGGCCCTGAAGCCACTCGATGATCCGGCCCTGCAGCGCGAAATGTGACGAGATGATCCCGGAGGCCGCACCCAAGGCCATGATCTCGGCCTCGGACCGGGCCTCGACCAGATCGCCGAGCGGAGCGAACACGGCGGCGACCGCCGGCAGCCTCGGATAGATCGCAATCGGGCCGCTGCGAGTGGCGACGGAAGCGAGTGGAATCACCCGGGCGACGGACTTGGCTGGGGCGACCATGCGGGCGATCTCGGCCACGGTGACGGCCGCAACGAAGCTCACCACCGTCTGGTCCGCCCGGAAGCGCAAGCCCGCGAGCGCCGTGTCGAGTTGCTGCGGCCGGATGGCGAGGCAGACCATGTCGCAGCGGTCGATGACGTCCTGGCTCGAGCTGGCGCGCGTGACGGCCGGGAAATCGGCAGCGAGGCGGAGCGAAGCAGCCTCGCCTCGGGGCGACAGGATGATCGGCGGGGTCTGACCGCCGTCGCGGCGAAGCCCCGCAACGACGGCGGATGTGATCGCGCCGGTGCCGATGAAGCCGAGGGTGTACGCCGGCAAGACTTTGGTCATGGTGTCCGTGTCCTGCGAGCCGCCGACCTTTGGGGCGGGCCGCCTTCCCTAACCGAAAGCTGCGGCGCCGGGTAGTGCGGGATAGGCCGCCAACCGGACGGGCCGGAATGCGTCGTCGAGGAAACGATCGTAAAGGGGTCTGACCCCTTTGCGCCCACTTTCTTGGCCGGAGAGCTGCGGCGGACGGACCCCGGACCCTGTCCCCTCTTAACAAACGCCGCCACGCTACCTACGTGATGCCTGATCGGCCCCGCGTCCCCAATTTGCCGAGCACTTCAGGGAGCCCTACAGACATGAACATGCTGCCTCGATCCGCGCGGCCTCTCGCCGCTGCGGCCGCTCTGGTTGCGGCTACCGCCTTGCCTGCCCTCGCCCAGTCGGGAGATCGCGGCCTCGAGCTCGTTCCCCCCGAGAAATCAGCCGTCACCGGCCAGGTCGTCGCTGATTTCGGCTCGCGCCGCGCTACGGGCGCAACCGGCATCGACATCTACACCATCACCAACCTGACGGTCGCCGACCTCATGATCATGGGCGGCACGATCCAGCGCACGCCGGAGAAGAGCCTCACCTACAGCATCAAGTTCGACGTCTTCAATCCGAAGACACCCGGCCAGATCGCGCGCGAGGTGGCGATCCTGCGCGGCGACGTCCTCATCGACGACAAGGGCCGCTACCTGCCCCAGAACGGCAAGCTCCGCATCGACATCGTCAAGGGCCAGCAGTCCTCTTCGCTCTTCCGCGGCGTGCTGCAGGGCCGCGAGGTGACCCGCTGGTGGGAAATCGCCGAGCAGCTGAAGAAGGCCGAGAAGGCAGCGAAGAAGGCCTATTCGCGCGTCGTCGAGGGCAAGACGATCACGATCGAGGTCACCAATCCCGATCCGCTCGGCTTCGATGGCCTCGTGCTCGCATCCGGTCCCTTCTCGTATCTGCCCGAGACGACCGTCCGCGGCTCGCTCGACTACGACTACGAGCTCGGCAACTGGCTGACCGACAATGCCGGCCTCGTCCTCTCCTACAAGCTCGGCGACAAGCAGATCGACGACAAGGTGACGGGCTCGATCCGGTTCGTGGAGGAGGCCGGCAACGCGACCGTCGGCGGCAAGCCGGTTCCCTACACGGGCTACTACGACTACAGCATGCGATTCAACGAGCAGGCTGCGGCGGCGGGCGATCAGGCCTTCTTCGAGGGCGGCAGCGCCGAGGCCGAGGTCGATGCCTTCTTCAGCACCTCCGACCAGTCGAAGCCCGGCATCTACGGACGCGTCTACTTCCAGGACGTGGACGACAACTGCAAGATGGTGAAGGACGCCGAGGGCAAGGAAGGCTGCGTCGGCCCCACGCTCTCGACCATCACCTATGATCTCAAGTCGGTCGGCCTTACCTACGCCCAGCTCGCCGCCTGGATGAAGATCGAGCCGTTCGTCATCGGCCCGTTCACGGACGAGTAGGACGGAGGGCGGGATAGGCCGCGAGGCCCTATCCCGCCATGCCGCGCACTCGGCGGCGGATCAAGGCGCACTCGCGGCTGATCCGCCATCCACGCTGCCACCATCACGCCAGAACTCCGCCACGACGGGACTAGGCGCGGGACGGGGGCGACCGGCGATCGCCCCTGCCGGATCAGAAATCCAAATTCGCCACGTTCAGCGCATTGTCCTGGATGAACTCGCGGCGCTGCTCGACCACGTCGCCCATCAGCTTACTGAAGATCTCGTCGGCTTCCGACAGGTCGCCGAGCTTGACCTGCAGCAGCGTGCGGCTGTCCTTGTCGAGCGTCGTCTCCCACAGCTGCTCGGGATTCATCTCGCCCAGGCCCTTGTAGCGCTGGATCGAGCCGATGCCCTTGCGGCCGGCGGCGAATACGGCG
>JANNSW010000331.1:0-28635 GCA_031403055.1 Hyphomicrobiaceae bacterium
CTCGTTCAATTTGCCGTCCGAGGCAAACATCGCCTGGTGCATCTCCCAGTATTTACCCTGCGCCTTGGCGGCGATGGCGATGCGGGCCGCTGCTTCGGAATCCTTGCCGAAGATCGGGAATTCCTTGAAGACGAACTTGAGATTCTTGTCGCTGTCGATCACCTTGGCAATATCGCCGATCGCCCGCCGGCAATAGCCGCAATTGTAGTCGAAGAACTCGACCACCGTGACATCCCCGTCAGGATTGCCGGCAAACGGAGCGGACGCTGCCTTGAACAGGTCGGCGGAGTGGGACGCAAGTGCTTCCGTCATCTGCGCCGTACGCTTGGCCTCCATCTTGGCTTCGAACGCCTGCTGCACCTCGCCCAGGATTTCCGGGTTCCTCAGCAGATAGCTCTTGATAATCCCTTCGATCCGCGCGGTGTCGGCGTCGGTGGATTGGGTGAGAGGCTGGGCTGCGCTCGCCAGATCCGAGGCTGTTGCCGCGTCCGTTGCCGCCGGGGCGGCCGTGCTTGCCAGCGTGACCGCGGGCAGCAGCTTGCGGTTGGCTTTCCAGCCGTCGATCAGCCCGGCAAAGCCGAGCATGGCAGCCACGGCCGCCATGATGAGCACTGGGACCGCGGATCTGATGCCGCCGGCAGGGGTGGCTTCACTCGACATGCTCGCATTCCTTGGTTGGGCCGCACCTGGGCGGCAATGAGATCGGCACGTTCCTGTCCTGCCAGTTCAATCGGGCCAGTTCAATCGGGCCAGTTCAACCGGACGCTTTCAACGTGATGATATCGTCGGCTTTGATCCAGTTCGGACTGCCCGACGGAAAAAATGTCTGCGACCGCTTGGCAAAGGCTTTGGCATCGGCCAGCTTGCCCTCGAGCAGGGAGGCCCGCGCCGTGGCCAGATAGGCCAAGCCCTCCTCGCCGCGCTGATAGAAAGCGTTGGCGAGCTGGCGATAGCCACCTGAATGCTCCTCCTGCACGAGCGCCTTCTGCAGCAGGTCGATCGCCTCGTCGACCACGCCCCGGTCGCCCGACCGCAGCAGTGCTTCCGCCAGCTCGATGCGAATGAGCCCGTGATCGCTGAGCTGGCGTGCTTTGCGCAGGGGAGGGACCGCGCGTGCGGCGTCACCCTTGCGCAGAAGCAGGTCGCCCTTGACCTCGTAGAAATAGGCGTAGTCCGGCCGCACCTTGATGAGCTGATCGATCAATGGCAGGGCCTCCTCGATGCCTTTGGAGTTGAAAGTGGCGATCGCGCGTGCGTACTTGGCTGGCAGGCTCGTGTCGCTCGCCGGGTAGCGGCCGAGCACGGTTTGCGGCTTCTCCATGTAGCCCGACAGCTTGGCGCGCATCAGATCGTGGCGGAGCTGCAACTCCTCGGAGTCGGTCACGCCATAGTATGGGCTCTGCTCGACCAGTGTCCTCAGCTGGCTCAGGCGATCACGCGCCATCGGGTGGCTGCGGACGTAGGGATCCTTGAACCGGGGATCCGTGAACAGCTCCTGCTCGGCGAATCGCTCGAAGGTGGCGAGCATGCCGCGCCCGGATTGCCGGGTCGCGGTGAGGTAGGTGATACCGGCCTGGTCGGCCGCGAGCTCGTGCACGCGCTGATAGGAGAGGATCGAGCGGATGGTGATCTCGTCGGCACCGAGCAGGATGCCCTGGCCCCCGGTCGCGAGCTGCTGGGTATCCTCGTTGTTGGAGGCGGCGCCCGCGATCATGGCGCCAATGCCGAGCACCTTCAGCAGCATGTTGCGGGTGGCGTCCTGCTGCACCTTGCGGCGCAGGCCGGCCAGATGCCCGCCCTTGATGTGTCCAGATTCGTGCGCGATCACGCCGATGATCTCGTTGGGCGTCTTGGCCTGCAAAATCGCACCGGAGTTGATGAACACGTTCTTGCCGTCGAGCACGAAGGCATTGAATGCCTTGTCGTTGACGACGCGCACGCGAATCCGTTGCGAGCCCAGCCCCGCTGCCTCGAAGATCGGCTTGGCGTAGTCGTTGAGCGTCTCCTCGATCTCGGCGTCGCGAATGAACCGCAGGCCCTGTGCGCTCGCATTCTGCGACAGCGCGAGCATTGCCAGCATCACCCCCAGCGCCGCCGACGCCATCGGCAGCAAGACTGCGCCCGTCCACCGGCCAATCGGGCGGGCTGGCGGACCGGTCCGCCTTCCCTCCGGCCTGGGACTGATCTCTGGTCGCGTCATCCTGTCGGGACTCCTTGGGGAAAGCCTAGTTTGCTTCCCGTGATGGGTCAACGCGCGACTGGTCACACCGCCGTGTTGCAACCTATAAGTCCTGGGGTGGTGCAGCCGCCAGGCGATGCAGGCACACCTGAGCCAGTCTCAGCGGACAATGCGGCGACTTGGTGGTCAAGAGGCAAGAGGCGGGTATGACGCACGACCGGATCGAGGCAGCCCGCTCGTGGGCAACCGGACCGTCGCGCCGGGGCGAGATCGACGCCTTCATCGTCATGGACGTGATGCGCGCCGCCAATGCCCGCGAGGCAAGCGGCGAGCGTGTGATCCATCTGGAGGTCGGCCAGCCTGGATCGCCCGCGCCGCGCAGCGCCCGCGAGGCTGCCAAGCGCGCAATCGACACCGGCCGGCTCGGCTACACCGAGGCGCTCGGCCTGCCGAGCTTGCGCGAGCGGATCGCTCTCCACTATCGCGAGCGCCACGGCATCGAGATCGAGCCTGACCGCGTGATCGTGACGGCGGGCTCCTCGGCCGGCTTCGTGCTGTCGTTCCTTGCGCTGTTCGATGCTGGCGCCCGCGTGGCACTGCCTTCGCCGGGCTATCCCTGCTACCGCCATATCCTGAAGGCGCTCGGCTGCGAGCCGGTGGTGCTCGAGACTGGGCCTGCGACGCGCTGGATGCCCGATGCCACCATGCTCGAGGCCGCCGGTTCCGCTCGCCCGCTGGCCGGCCTGCTGATCGCCAGCCCCGCCAACCCGACCGGCACCATGCTCGAGCCCGAGCGGCTCGAAGCGCTCGTCGGCGCTTGCCGGAAGCGCAACGTCGCTTTCATCTCCGACGAGATCTATCACGGCCTGACCTATGATGCGCCCGCGAGCACGGCGCTCGCCCATGGCAATGACGTGGTGGTGATCAATAGCTTCTCGAAATACTTCTGCATGACCGGCTGGCGGGTCGGTTGGATGATCGTCCCACCCGGCCTGGTGCGCGCGATCGAACGCCTCGCCCAGAACCTCTACATCGCGCCCTCGACCGTCTCGCAGCTGGCAGCCCTCGCGGCGTTCGAGGCGAGCGAGGAGCTGGAGGGGCACCGGCGCGTCTACGCTGCCAACCGCACGCTGCTGTTGAGCGAGTTGCCGAAGGCGGGGTTCCACGAGATCCTGCCGGCCGATGGCGCATTCTATCTCTACACGCGGTGCGAGCACCTGGGCTCTGACAGCGCCGAGGTCGCGGCCCGGCTGCTCGAGCGCACGGGGGTCGCCATGACGCCCGGCATCGATTTCGACACCACCCGCGGTCGCAGCTTCCTGCGCCTCTCCTATGCCGGATCGACCGCCGACATCGAGGAAGCGATCGCGCGGCTACAGGCATTCTCCCGCTGAGCTCAGCGCAGGCCGGCGGCGACCCGTTGCAGCATGAGGCGGCCGGAGCGTGCCCGCTCGAGCCGCTCGGGCAGGGCGGAGGCCGTCGCCATATCGTGCAGGTCGCTCGCGGTCAGCAGCTCGCGCGCGATCGGCAGCAGCAGCCGGTCCTCCCAGCTGATGTGGCGGCGCTGGCCCTCGAAGAAGCCGCGCAGCATGTAGCCGAGCATCTCGGCATTGCCCGCTGTGCCCGTTTCAGCCAGCCCGGCGAGCGCCTCCGCGATCTCGTGGGCCTGATCCTCGTCGCGCGCATGCTCGGATTCGAGCTGATGCAGCATCGGCAGGACGGACGCCGCCGCCATTGCCCGCCGGCGCATGGCCGGAAAGAGGATCTGCTCCTCCCAGGCGAAATGATCGGTCACGTCTCGGCTGATCAGCTGGCACAATGGCCCGATCATCCCCCGATCGAGCCGGTCCGGCAGGCTGTCGGCGAGTTGCTCGAGGCAATCGCAGAGCTCGAGCTGCAGCTGGTGCTCGGCCGCGAGCACCGCGAACGGGCCGCCCGCCTCGCTCGTCGTGCCATTGAAAGCCGGTTGTCTCGCCACACCCAATCTCCAGCCCGCGGATCGCACCGACCTGCCGGGTCCTCGCAAGTGCCAAAGCCCGTCAGCCGCATGGTCTTCTCACGCAGCGTCATCATCGATGGGATTGGCAAGCGATGGCATTGACCAAGATCAAGCCGCAGCCTAGTGGAGCGAGTTTGACATTTGAGTCCCGGTTGCCGCCAAGCTCGTGCTCAAATGTCAAATTCAAAAGCTCCACTAGAATCATAGGGTTGCTAGTGGTCCTCATAAATCCGACATTTGCTGAGGCGCGAGCAGCTAAGGGGATGCAAATGTCGGATTTGGACCACTAGATGCCGCTTCTCCCTCGCCGCTGGCGGGCGGCCCGCTCATTCGCTTTGGCCACTTGGAACAAAAAGTGAATCGACTTGGAGGGCAGGAGACACCTCCGACCGGCTTCCCGGCCAAGCGACCAACGGGAGCGCAGAGCCGGGATCCAGCATGAAAAGTGCCGAAGGCTCAATACTTTGCGGCTTCGCCGCAGCTTTGCGCTGGTTCCCGGATCGATCTCCGCCCCGGCGAAGCCGGGGCTTCAATCGTCCGGGAAAGCGGGCATTTCGGAGCAGTTGTTGTTGGGTGTGTCCTTTGTCATGACGCAAGCCTCGCCTGATGTTAGAATGCAGCTGCGGGGCGGGGCTCGCGCAACAGCGGATCGGAGCCGAGATGTCGAGGCATGTGGAGTGCCATTCGTGTGCCGTACGGCACCGTGCGCTTTGTGGCGCTCTGACCGACGAGGAAATCGAGCGCTTCAACCGCATCGCCCGGCGGCGCCTGGTGCCTGCGCACCAGACGATCCTGAGCGAGAGCGAGACGCCGGACTATTTCGCCAACGTGGTGACAGGCGTGGTCAAGCTCGCCAAGACGCTACCCGACGGACGCCAGCAGATCGTCGGGCTGCAGTTCGCCTCCGATTTCCTCGGCCGGCCGCGAGCTCCCCACAACGCGGTATTCGCCGAGGCGGCGTCAGACGTGGAGCTGTGCTGCTTTCCCAAGCGCGAGTTCGAGGTGATGATGCAGGCCTATCCGGGCATCGAGCATCGCCTGTTCGAGCACACGCTCGACGAGCTCGACGCCGCCCGCGATTGGATGCTGCTGCTCGGACGCAAATCGGCAGCCGAGAAGGTCGCGAGCTTTCTGCTGATGATTTCCCGCCGCATGGCCAATGCCGGCTGCAGCCCGACCCAGAAGATGGGGTTCGTGCAGTTCGAGCTGCCGCTCACGCGCGCCGACATCGCCGACTTCCTCGGCCTCACCATCGAGACCGTGAGCCGCCAGATGACCCGCCTGAAGACGGCCGGTGTGATCAGGATCGAGAACAACCGGACGATCACGGTGCCCGACATTGACGCCCTCGAAGCCGCCGGCGAGGTCGAGCGGGGCGACCGCTGATCGCGAGCTTGATCGGGATCAACGCCGCCGGAGGCGTCCAGCACCAGAGTTGCCGCATCGGCGACACGTGGTCCTGGGAGATGCGCCTTGAAGAAAATCCTGATCGCTACCGATCTTTCACCGCGCTCGGATCGGGCGCTCGAGCGGGCGCTTGCGATCGGCCAGCAGCTCGGCGCGGAGGTCGTAGCCCTGCATGTGGTCGACGATGGCCTGCCCGGCGAGATCGCCGAGCGCCAGCAGCGCCACGCCGAGCAGGCGATCCGGGCCATGGTCGCCGGGCTTGCCGGCCAGCCGCCATCGCACTTCGGTGTGACCACGGTGCGCGGCAAGGACTACGCCGAGGTGCTCGCCCACGCCGAGGTCATGGGCGCGGAGCTGCTGGTCATTGGCACGCATCGCCACAAGTCGCGCGACCTCGTTGCCGGCACCACGGCCGAGCGCGTGATCCGGCTCGGCGCCTGTCCGACGCTGGTCGTGCGCGAGCGCGTCGCCGGCCCCTACGCCAGCATTCTCGCCCCCGTCGACCTCTCGGTCCATTCGCGCCGGGCGCTCGAGGTCGCGGTAACGATCGCGCCGGGCGGTCGCCTGCATCTGCTGCACGCCTATGATGTAACGATGCGCACCGCGCTGTCGGCCGAGACGAGCGAGGCAATCGTACGCGGGGAGGAGAAGCAGTTCCGCGCGATGATCGAGCATGAGCTCGTAGACGTCCGCCGCCACCTCCCACCCGGCACGGGCAAGCCCGAGCTGACGCTACGCCGGGGCTCGGTGCTCGAAGCTCTGCGGGAGCAGGTCTTGCGCATCAATCCCGACCTGGTCGCGGTTGGAACCCACGGACGCACCGGGGCGGCGCGCGACTATCTCGGCAGCGTGGCGGAAGCGATCCTGTCCGACCCATCAACCGACCTCCTGATCGCCAAGGCCTGATAAGCCCTCTTTACCCGAGCCGCCTCCCTGGAGCATAGTCGAGGCTCTGGCATCCGCACGGGAACGAGCATCCAATCAGCCATTCCCGCGGGCCAAATGGGAGGAGCAACGTATGAGAAAACTAGCATTTGCGGCGGCAGTGCTGTCGCTCGCCGCGGCCATTCCGGCCGCTGCAGCCGAAATGAAGACCGAGCTCGGGGCGGGCGAAGGTCAGGTCGATATCGTCGCCTGGCCCGGCTACATCGAGCGTGGCTTGACCGACAAGGGCTACGACTGGGTGACGGATTTCGAGAAGGCGTCCGGCTGCAAGGTCAACATCAAGACCGCCGGCACCTCCGACGAGATGGTCGCGCTGATGAACGAGGGCGGCTTCGACCTCGTGACGGCCTCGGGCGACGCTTCGCTGCGCCTCATCCACGGCAAGCGCGTGCAACCGGTCAACACCAGCCTGGTCCCCTCCTGGGGCAAGGTCGATCCGCGACTGCAGATGGCTCCCTGGCACACGGTCGGCGACGTTCACTATGGCGTGCCCTACCAGTGGGGTGCCAACGTGCTGATGTACAACACCAAGGTCTTCAGCGAGGCGCCCAAGAGCTGGTCGGTCGTGTTCGAGGAGCAGAACCTGCCCGACGGCAAGCCCAACAAGGGCCGCATCCAGGCGTTCGACGGTCCGATCTACATTGCCGACGCCGCGCTCTACCTCATGACCAAGAAGCCCGAGCTCGGCATCAAGGATCCCTACGAGCTGAACGAGGACCAGTACAAGGCGGCGCTCGACCTGCTGCGCGGCCAGCGCAAGCTGGTCGGCCGCTACTGGCACGATGCGTTCATCCAGATCGACGACTTCAAGAACGAAGGCGTGGTCGCCTCCTCGTCCTGGCCGTTCCAGGTAAACCTGCTCGCGGCCGACAAGCAGCCGGTCGGGTCGACCGTCCCCGTCGAGGGGGCGACAGGCTGGGCCGATACCACCATGATGCATGCCGACGCCGCACACCCCAACTGTGCCTACATGTGGCTCGAGCACTCGATCAACCCGAAGTTGCAGGGTGATCTCGCGGCCTGGTTCGGATCGGTCCCGGCCGTGCTCGATGCCTGCAAGGGCAATGCGCTGCTGACCGACGCTGGTTGCGCGACCAATGGCCTCGGCAATTTCGAGCGTATCCACTTCTGGCGGACTCCGACCGCCAAGTGCGCCAGCCAGGGTGACAAGTGCGTGCCCTATTATCGCTGGGTCACCGACTCGATTGCCGTGATCGGCGGGCGCTGAGCCTCAGCGGGATGTTGCGGGAAGGGGCGGCTTGACCGCTCCTTCCCGATCGACGCCGACGCGGTACCACTCAGCCGCCGATCTCGCCGCCATCCTCGCGCATGATGGCGACGACCGCTGGACGCGGCGGCATGCCATCCTTGAAGTCGGGCCAGCGCGTCGACAGCTTCTCGATCGTTTCTGAATTCTCGCCCGGGTGCTGGACCGACACGAACAGCGTCTTGCCATCAGGCGTGAAGCACGGGCCTGTCACCTCGGCGCCGGTGGGGCCGGCGAACAGGGCCTTGGGCAGACCGCGGCCGGGACCGTCGGTATCGACGCCGAAGATGCCGTCGGCCAGCTCGAAGTCGTTCTGGCCGTCGGTCGCGATCCACATGCGGCCCTTCGCGTCGAAGCACAGGTTGTCGGGGGTCACGAACCAGCCGTCGGCCGAGGTGCCGGGGTGGAACCTGGCGCCATGCTCCGGCTTGGTCGGATCGCCGCACAGCATCAGGATGTCCCACTTGTAAGAGGTGGCCGCATGGTCGGCGTCCTTGCTCTCGCCCGGCGGGATCAGCTCGATGATGTGGCCCCACTTGTTCTCCGGCCGGCTGTTGACCGGATTGAGGTTGTCGGCCTTGCGCTTCTTGTTCTTGGTCATGATGGCATAGACCCGGCCCGTCACCGGATTGGTCTCGAAATCCTCCGGACGGTCCATGGGCGTGGCGCCGAGCTTGTCGGCGGCCTGCCGGCACTTGATCACGACCTCGCCCTGGTCGGCGAAGCCGTTCGCGGCCGTTAGCGGACCGACGCCGTGAATGAGCGGCAGCCAGACCAGCGTCCCGTCCACATCGAATCTGGCGACCGAGAGAGTGCCCTTGTCGAGCAGGCTCTTGTTGGCCTCCCGGTTGGCCGGATCGTAGGCGCCATCGGTCACGAAGCGGAACAGGTACTCGAAGTAGTCGTCGTCGCCCATGTAGACGACGATCCTGTTGTCCTTGTTGACGACGACGGTCGCGCCCTCGTGGCCCATGCGGCCGAGCGCCGTGCGCTTCACGGGGACCGACGCCGGGTCATAGGGATCGACCTCGACCACCCACTGCCAGCGGTTGAGCTCGTTGGGCTCCTTCTCGACGTCGTACTGCTCGTAGAAGCGGGCGATGCCGTAGTAGTCCTCGCTCTCCATGCCGATGCGCTTGATGTGGTCGGCCTGGTCGGTCTTGGCCGGATCGCCGCCGAAGTAGGAGTAAGGGAACTCCTCGCAGGACAGCACGGTGCCCCAGGGCGTGACGCCGCCGCCGCAATTGGCGCCGGTACCGATGACGCGGGCGCCGTCGGGATCGGCCTTTGTCTGCATCATCTTGTGGCCGACGGCGGGGCCGGAGATCAACATGGGCGTGAACGACGTGATGCGGCGGTTGAAACGGCTATCCGTTAAAATCTGCCAGGCGCCGTCTTTCTTGACGATCTCGACCACCGAATGGCCCATGGACGCCATGCCGATGTCGACCTGCTCCTTGCTCATTGTCTTGCCCGCCTCGTCCTCCTTGGCGATGAGGCCTGGAAACATGACGTGCGGATTGGGATACTCGTGGTTGACGAAGAGGAGGCCGTTCTCGGAGCTGTTGGAGCCGAGCGGCAGGGGCAGGAAGGCGACGAAGTCGTTGTTGTAGCCGAACTGCTGGCCCTGCGCTTCGGGTGTCTGCTTTTCCGGATCGAACTCGGGCGCACCGGGCAGCACCCGGTCGCCCCAGCGGGCGAGGACCTGGGCCTTGAACCCCGGCGCCACGTGGTGGGTCTCGTCGTAGACGCGTTTCAGCTCGGTGAAGCCGAGGCTCGAGGCGGTGCCCGCCGCATAGGCCTTGCCCTCGAAGACCGAGCCGACGAAACCGGGAGCTACGGCAAGTGCGCCGGCGGCCGCGCTGCCGCGCAGGACGTCGCGGCGCGTGAGGCGCTCGGCGAGCAGATCATTGAACGGTTTCGATACCGAATTCGAGCGGATGAGGTCCGCGGTGTTATCGCCCATTGTCACCTCCGCTGGCGTGCTGGTCAGGATACGGCAGGCCTTCTAGCTTGCTTGTGCAACAGATCCATGACGTCCCGGTTTCGGTCGCACGAACGCCCGACCTCGATCGGACGCCCGTCGCGCCAGTTGCGGTGCGCGAGAGAATGTCGGTAAATGTTCGCATGACACTCGAGTGGCGCTTTCGCGGCGCCGGACTGCCGGCCCCTCCCCGACGCTTGGAACCGATTGCATGACCGTCGCAGTGAAGTTCGAGCGCGTCTCCCGCAGCTTCGGCAGCGTCAAAGCCGTCGATGCTGTCGATCTGGAGATCGTGGAAGGCGAGTTTTTCGCCATGCTCGGCCCTTCGGGCTCCGGCAAGACGACGTGCCTGCGCCTGATCGCTGGCTTCGAGCAGCCCGACAGCGGTCACATCGAGATTTTCGGCGAGACCGCCGAGGGCGTTCCGCCCTACCGGCGTGCCGTCAACACGGTGTTCCAGGACTATGCGCTGTTTCCCCATATGACGGTCGGCGACAACGTCGCCTACGGCCTGATGATCCGTGGCATTGCCGGCGGCGTGCGCCGCAAGCAGGCCGGCGAGATGCTCGAGCTGGTGAAGCTCGCGGGCTTTGGCGAGCGCAAGCCCTCCCAGCTCTCGGGCGGCCAGCGCCAGCGTGTCGCACTCGCCCGCGCGCTCGTCAACCAGCCCAAGGTCCTGCTGCTGGATGAGCCGCTCGGCGCGCTCGACCTCAAACTGCGCGAGCAGATGCAGGTCGAGCTGAAGGCGCTGCAGCGGACCCTCGGGATCACCTTCGTGTTCGTGACCCATGACCAGGGCGAAGCACTCTCCATGGCCGACCGGGTCGCCGTCTTCAACGAGGGGCGGATCGTCCAGGTGGGCGCACCGGCCGATGTCTACGAGCGCCCGGGAAGCCGGTTCGTCGCCGATTTCGTCGGCTCCTCCAATGTTTTGGCGCCCGAGGTTGCCGAGCGGCTCGGGGGCAAGCGGGCGTGGACCAGCATCCGGCCTGAGCGCATCAGCGTGGTCGAGACCGCCGGCGCCGCTCCCGCGGGCTTTGCCTCGCTGCGTGGCACGGTCCGCTCGGCGCACTATCAGGGGGCGATCACACGGTTCGTGCTCGCCGCCGATCATCTCAACCTCACGGTCGCCGCGCCACCGTCCCGCCGCTATGCCGAAGGCGACCGGATCGAGGTGCGCTGGCCGCTGTCGGCGATGCACGCCATGGAGAGCGGAGCGTGAGCGTGGCGTCATCGCGGACCATGGAGCCGGAGGCGGGCGGGTTGGCCGGGCGCATCGCCGACGCCCTTTACCGCAGGCCCTCGCTGCTGCTGGCGCTGTTGCTCGGGCCACCACTGTTGTGGCTCGGCGTCGTCTATGTCGGCTCGCTGCTCGCGCTCCTCGTCTATAGTTTCTTCTCGGTCGACGAGTTCTCGGGCGCCGTGCTGCACGAGCCGACGCTGAAGACCTATGGCGAGCTCTTTCATGCCGCCAATCTCGATGTGATCGTGCGCAGCGTGCTGATGGCGGGTGCCGTCACGCTCGCCTCGGCGGCGATCGCTTTCCCGATCGCTTACTTCGCGGCACGCTTCGCGCGGGGACCGGTGAAGGCGCTGTTCTACCTCGCGGTGATGCTGCCGCTGTGGTCGAGCTATCTGGTCAAGGTCTATGCCTGGAAGCTCATTCTTGCCAAGGAAGGCATCGTTACCTGGCTGTTCGACGGGTTGGGGCTCGGTTGGCTGTTGGATGCGATCCTGTCGATCCCGGTGATCGGGGGCCCTTCGCTCTCGATCAGCTATCTCGGCATGTTCATCGTCTTCGTCTACATCTGGCTGCCCTATATGATCCTGCCGGTGCAGGCGGCGCTGGAACGTGTGCCCAAGAGCCTGATCGAAGCCTCGGGCGACCTGGGCGCGGCCGGGAGCCAGACCTTCCGCCATGTGATCCTGCCGCTGGCAATCCCCGGCATCGCCGCCGGCTCGATCTTCACCTTCTCGCTGACGCTGGGCGACTACATCATCCCGCAGATCATCGGCAATTCGAGCTATTTCATCGGCTCGGTCGTGCTCGTGCAGCAGGGCACCGCCGGCAACATCCCGCTCGCCGCCGCCTTCACCATGGTGCCGATCGCGATCATGGCGCTTTACCTTTGGGGAGCCAAGCGCATGGGGGCGTTCGATGCGCTGTGAGGGGAGATCATTCACCGATACCAAATTCAGGGCATCCCATGAGAGTGACGATCACCATACCCGACTACACGTTCGACGCTCTCACGAAGCTCGCGGGGGAGCAGGAGCTGTCGCGCAGCCGGCTCTGCAGGAACATTGTCGAATCACACCTGATGACGAATTGCAAAGGCTACATCACCGAGGTCCTCAATCACGTCTACGCGGATGGTGGACCGCCGCTCGATCCGGTGCTCGAAGCCTGCCAGAGGGAGACCATGCTCCGGGTGGAGTGGGAGGAGCCGGCGATCAAACGGCGTGCTCGCCGATTGCCTCGAAGTGCCAGGACAGAGAGGCAAAGGGGCTCGTAGTGCTTCGCGCGCCGCGCCTTCGCGGCACCCCGCTTCCACCCGTCATCCCGGCCAAGTGCCGGCCTTGGCGCAAGCTTTTCATGCCATACGATCTCCGGCACGCGCGCCGGGATCTCCCAGGTAGTTCGGGCGCACTTGGCAAGATCCCGGATCGCCGCCAGACGGCGTCGTCCGGGATGACGGGTGTGGAGGTGGCTTGCAAATCTTACTTCGCTCCATTTTTCCGGCCGAAGGAGACCATACATGCGCACTAGCGCCGACTCCGCCCCCCTCGGCCTGAAGCTCGCAGCCATCGGCGGGCTGCTGTTCCTGCATCTGCCGCTGCTGCTGATCTTCCTCTACGCCTTCACCACCGAGGAGAAGAGCTACCAGTTCCCCCCGCCCGGCCTGACGGCGAAATGGTTCGCGGTCGCCTGGGGACGGCAAGACATCTGGGATGCGCTGTGGCTCTCGGTCCGGGTCGCGTCGGTCTCGACGGCGATGGCGCTCGTGCTCGGCACCATGGCGGCCGCCGCGCTCGCGCGCACGCGCTTCTGGGGCCGCGATCAGATCTCGCTGCTGCTGATCCTGCCGATCGCGCTGCCGGGCATCATCACCGGCATCGCGTTGCGCTCCGCTTTCAATCTGATGGACCTGCCCTTCAGCTTCTGGACGATCGTGCTCGGGCACGCGACCTTCTGCGTCGTTGTCGTCTACAACAACGCGGTCGCCCGCTTCCGGCGCACCTCCGGCTCGCTGATCGAGGCCTCCATGGATCTGGGCGCCGACGGCTTCCAGACCTTCCGCCACGTCATCCTGCCCAATCTCGCAACCGCCTTGCTCGCCGGCGGCATGCTCGCCTTCGCCTTGTCGTTTGACGAGGTGATCGTAACGACCTTCACCGCGGGCCAGCAATCGACGCTGCCGATCTGGATGCTGACCGAGCTGATCCGGCCGCGCCAGCGCCCCGTCACCAATGTGGTCGCGATCTTCGTGGTCGCAGTGACGTTCCTGCCGGTGCTGGCGGCCTACTATCTCACCCGCGACACCGATAGCGTCGCCGGGCAAGGGAAGTAGCAAGCATTGGTCGCAACGGGGATGGCGGGATCAGGCCCGACCGACGCAGTATCGAGCATCGATCCCGCGCTGTTCACGTCGATGCAGGCCAGATGACCGCAGCTGCGCACACCGTCGTCGTTGGCGACACCAACCGTTTCTTCGAGGCAGCGTTGAAGGCCTTGCTCGATCGCGAGCAGCGGCTGGCCTGGGCGGGCAGCGCTGGCAGCATCGAGGCGCTCCAGTCGCTCATCGCGCGCGAGCGGCCGCTGCTGGCCGTCGTCGACTGGGAGCTGCCGGGCGGTGGGGCCCGCCGGCTCCTCCAGCCGGTTGCAAGTGCCCAATGGCAGCCCCACGTCGTCGTGGTTGCTGACGATCCCCGCCCCGACATCGCCTGTGAGGCGTTGCGGCTGGGCGCCAAGGGCCACTTCCTGAAGAGCGACTCGCCCGAATGCCTGCTCGAGGTGCTGGCGAATGTCGGCCGCGGCCGGATGAGCTTTCCCTTTCTCGATTGCCGCCTGCTGTTCGACGATCCCTTCGAACGCCTGACCGAGCGCGAACGGAGCTTTCTTGCCGCGGTGGCCGACGGCTGGACCAACCTCAAGATCTCCAGCCGCTTCGGTGTCAGCGAAAACACCGTCAAGTTCCATCTGAAGAATCTCTACGAAAAGCTTGGAGTCGACGGCCGCGGCGACGCCGCCTCGTTCTACCGGGTGCGCTTTCCCGGCGGAGGCGGCACTGGCGGATCTCCCCCGTCCGGGTAGGTCCGGACCTATCCCGGGAGAGGGTGGGGACCTGTCTGACGATCGGTCATCGGGCGCTGTGCGAGCGGGCGGGCTAGGTCTTCTGGTGCACCAGCACTGACGAGGCACAATCCATGTCGGGTCACCAGCACCTGTTCATTCCCGGGCCGACCAACATCCCCGAGTCGATCCGCCGCTCGATGAACCTCGCCATGGAGGATATGCGCGCGCCGGATTTTCCCGCCTTCGTGAAGCCGCTGCTCGCCGACCTGAAGCAGGTCTTCAAATCCGAATCCGGCCGCTGTTTCGTGTTCCCTTCCTCGGGAACTGGCGCCTGGGAAGCCTCGATCCAGAACGTGCTCGCGCCCGGCTCGAAGGTGCTGATGTCGCGTTTTGGCCAGTTCTCCCACCTTTGGGTCGACATGTGCGCGCGCCATGGCTTCGAGGTCGAGGTGGTCGATGTGGCCTGGGGCGAAGGCGTGCCGGTCGAGGAGTTCGCCCGCCGCCTCGCTGCCGACAAGCTCGGCCGCATCGGCGCGGTGATGGTCACGCAGAACGAGACGACGACCGGGGTCTGGAGCGATGTCGCAGCGGTCCGCCGTGCGCTCGATCAGGCCGGCCACGGGGCGCTGCTTCTGGTCGATGGCGTCAGCTCCATCGCGAGTGTCGATTTCCGCATGGACGAGTGGAAGGTCGACGTCTGCGTCTCGGGCTCGCAGAAGGGATTCATGCTGCCGACCGGGCTCGGCATCGTCTGTGTCAGCCAGAAAGCGCTAGCGGCCGCTTCGAACGGCGGTGGCCCGCGCTGCTACTTCGACTTCGCCGACCAGGTCCGGACCAACGACCAGGGCTACTTCCCCTACACGCCGCCGACGCAGCTGTTGAGAGGTTTGCGCGCGTCCCTCGATACGCTTTTTGCGGAGGGCCTCGACAACGTGTTCGCCCGCCACCATCGGCTTGCGGGCGGCGTCAGGGCGGCGGTCGCTGCCTGGGGGCTCGAGCTTTGCGCCAAGCATCCTCGCTGGCATTCCGATACGGTGAGCGCGATCATGGTGCCGGACGGCATCGACAGCAATGCGATCGTCCGGCGCGCCTACGACGCCTATCGCCTGTCGCTAGGGATCGGCCTCAGCAAGATTGCCGGCCGGGCCTTCCGGATCGGCCATCTCGGCTCCTTGAACGAGCTGATGGTGCTTTCTGCCATTGCAGGCGCGGAGATGGCGATGCACGATTGCGGTGTCGGGGTCGAGATGGGCTCCGGTGTCGCCGCTGCCCAGTCGCACTTCACGCGCATGCGCCGCGAGATCGATCTCAGCTCGGCAAGAGCGGCCTGAGCCAGAACCGAGGAAACGTCGAAATGAGCCATAGCCTCTTCCCCACCCGCAAGAGCCGGCTGCAACGCAGCGAGCTCGCGGTTCCCGCCTCCAACCCAGCCATGATCGAGAAGGCGGCGGCGAGTGCTGCCGACTTCGTCTTCCTCGATCTCGAGGACGCAGTTGCCCCGCCCGACAAGGAGCGCGCCCGCATCAACGCGATCGCGGCGCTGAACGACATCGACTGGGCTGCCAAGGGCAAGACCGTGTCGGTCCGCATCAACGGCCTCGACACCCACTACATGTACCGCGACGTCGTCGACGTGATGGAGCAGGCCGGCCATCGTCTCCATACCATCCTCGTCCCCAAGGTCGGCGTGCCGGCCGACCTCTACATGGTGGAAGCCATGGTCAACCAGATCGAGATGGCCAAGGGCATCAAGCGGCCGGTCGGGCTCGAGGCGCTGATCGAGACGGCGCTCGGGATGGCGAATGTCGAGGCGATCGCCCAGAGCGTGCCGAGGCTGGAGGCGCTGCATTTCGGTGTCGCCGACTACTCGGCCTCGAACCGGGCCCGCACCGTCGTCATCGGCGGCCTCAACCCCGACTATCCCGGCGACCAGTGGCACTTCGCGCTTTCGCGCATGACGGTTGCCTGCCGCGCCTATGGGCTCAGAGCGATCGACGGTCCGTTCGGCGATTTCAGCGATCCCGATAGCTTCGTGCTGGCTGCCAAGCGTGCTGCCGCACTCGGCATCGAGGGCAAGTGGGCGATCCATCCGAGCCAGATCGCGATGGCAAACGAGGTGTTCTCGCCGTCCGAAGCCGAGGTGACGAAGGCCAAGCGCATCCTCGCTGCACTCGCCGAGGCCGAGAAGCAAGGTAAGGGCGCCGCGTCCGTCGACGGACGCATGATCGACGCGGCGTCGGCCAAGATGGCGGAGAACCTGCTGCGCATGGCCGAGCAGATCGCTGCAAAACTGAAGAGCTGAAAGGGGTCGATCGCATGGATGTGCACGAGTACCAGGCCAAGGAAGTGCTCGCCAGATACGGTGTGCGGATCCCGCGCGGCGGCATCGCCTACAGCCCCGAGCAGGCGAGCTACCGCACCCGCGAGATCGGCGGCAGCAAATGGGTGGTGAAGGCCCAGATCCACTCGGGCGCGCGCGGCAAGGCCGGCGGCATCAAGCTCGGCAACACCGATCGCGAGGTCTGGCAGGCCGCGCACGACATGTTCGGCAAGAAGCTCGTCACCCACCAGACCGGTCCGCGCGGCAAGACGGTCTATCGGGTCTATGTGGAGGAGGCCAAGCTCATCAACCGCGAGATCTATTTCGCTCTCGTGCTCGATCGCAAGTCGGAGCGGGTGATGGTCATCGCTTCGGCCGCGGGCGGCATGGAGATCGAGGAGATCGCGGTCGAGCAGCCCGACTCGATCCAACGCCTGACCATCGATCCGGCGGTCGGCATGCAGCCCTTTCAGGCGCGCGAGCTCGGCTTCGGGCTCGGCCTCGACGCCGCGATGATCGAGCAGGCGTCCAGCACATTCCTGGGCTGCTACAAGGCGTTTGCCGAGCTCGACGCGACCATGATCGAGATCAATCCCCTGGTGGTGACGGGCGACGGCCAGCTGGTCGCGCTCGACGCCAAGATGAGCTTTGACGACAACGCCGTGTTCCGCCATCCGCACATCTCCGAGTTCCGCGACAAGAGCCAGGAGGACGCGCGCGAGACCTATGCGCTCGATCGTGGCCTGTCCTATGTGGGCCTCGACGGCGACATCGGTTGCATCATCAACGGCGCCGGCCTCGCCATGGCCACCATGGACATGATCATGCTGGAGGGCGCAGCGCCCGCGAACTTCCTCGACATCGGCGGCGGCGCGAGCCCCGAACGCGTGGTGCAGGCCTTCAAGGCCGTGCTCGCTGACGGCAACGTGAAGGTGCTGCTGGTCAACATCTTCGCCGGCATCAATCGCTGCGACTGGGTGGCGGCCGGTGTCGTCAAGGCCGTCGAGGAGCTGAAGGTGAAAGTGCCGGTGGTGGTCCGGCTGGCTGGCACCAATGTGGAGGAAGGCCGGCGGATCCTGCGCGAAAGCCGCGTCGACATCATCACCGCCGAGACGCTGCGCGACGCCGCCAAGCATGCGGTCGCCGCGCGCAAAGCTGGCCGCAAGGCAATCTGAGGAGAGCGCAAGATGGCCATTCTGCTCGACAAGACGACCAAGGTGCTGGTGCAGGGCTTCACCGGCCGCATCGGATCGTTCCACGCCAAGGAGATGCTGGAGTATGGCACGCAGGTGGTCGGCGGCGTCACGCCCGGCCGCGGCGGTCAGACCCAGCACGGGCTTCCCGTCTTCGACACGGTGCGTGGCGCCGTTGCCGAGACCGGCGCGGAAGCCTCCATCGTGTTCGTGCCCCCGCCCTTTGCCGCCGACTCCATCATGGAAGCCGCCGAGGCCGGCATCCGGCTTTGCGTGTGCATCACCGACGGCATTCCGGCCCAGGATATGATCCGGGTGAAGCGCTTCCTCCTGCGCTTCAAGCGCGAGAGCAAGATGCGCCTCGTCGGCCCGAACTGCGCGGGCGTGATCTCGCCGGGCAAGGCCATGATGGGCATCATGCCCGGCAACATCTACGCCAATGGCCATGTCGGCATCGTCGGGCGCTCGGGCACGCTGGGCTATGAGGCCGCATCGCAAATGAAGGAGCTCGGCATCGGCGTCTCGACCTCGGTCGGCATCGGCGGCGACCCGATCAACGGCTCGGCCTTCGTCGACATCCTCGAGGAGTTCGAGCGCGATCCCGACACCCATGCGGTGATGATGATCGGCGAGATCGGCGGTCCCCAGGAAGCCGAGGCCGCGCATTTCATCCGCGATCACATGTCGAAGCCGGTCGCCGCCTATGTCGCTGGCCTGTCGGCGCCCAAGGGCCGCCGCATGGGCCACGCCGGCGCGATCATCTCGGCGTTCGGCGAGACCGCCCAGGAGAAGGTCGACGTGCTGCGCGAGGCTGGCGTCGCCATCTCTCCCACACCTTCCGACATGGGCACGACCATTGCCGAGGTGCTGGCCAAGCGCGGTACGGCGGGCAAGGGCAAGCGCGGGCCGAAGCCGCGCTCGTCTGCTTGAGCGGCGTAGCGCCGGCAGGACTCTGGCCGAGGGACACCATCCATGGCTGCCCATGAGCGGACCACACTCGGACGGCCCGACGAGATCGAGAGCTTGCTCGAGCTCCTGCTGACCGAGCTCGCCAAGGTCGTGCGCCATCGCGAGCCGCGCATTTCCGGCTTGCTCGATGCGGGCCCAGGGCAAGCTCCGATCGGCGAGGGGCTGCGGATCGCGAGCCTGCAGGCGATCGGCATCTGGTTCCAGCTGATCGCGATCGCCGAGGAGAATGCGGCGATGCGGGTCCGCCGGCGGCTGGAGACCGAGGGGGGACCCGATGCGGTGCTCGGCACCTTCCCGAGCGTGCTGGCCGAGGCAGCCCAGCGCGGCATCGGGCCGGAAACGCTGGCGGCCGTGCTCGTGGGCGCCGATATCTCGCCGACCTTGACAGCGCATCCGACCGAAGCCAAGCGCGTGACGGTGCTGGAGATCCATCGGCGCATCTATCGCCGCCTCGTCGACCTGGAGAGTGCGCGGTGGACGCCAGCGGAGCGCGCCGAGTTGATGCTGGCGCTCAGGGCCGAGATCGACCTGCTGTGGATGACGGGCGAGCTGCGCCGTGAGCGCCCGAGCGTCGAGCAGGAGATCGCCTGGGGCCAGCATTTCGCGCGTGAGGTTCTCTACGAGGCCGTGCCGCGCCTGCTGACGCGGCTCGAGCAGGCGGTCACCCGCCACTATGGCGGCGAGGCGTTCGATGTGCCTGCGCCCTTCCGCTTCCGCTCCTGGATCGGTGGCGATCGCGACGGCAATCCCAATGTGACGGCCGCTTCGACCCGGCTCGCCATCGCGAGCGGCCGGCGTGGTGCGATCGAGCGCTACCGCAGCCGCACCGAGGGTCTGCAGCGCATCTTCAGCATCAGCGCCAACGTCATAGCGATTCCTGAGAGCTTTGCGGGCGCGCTCGCAACGATGCAGGCTGCTTCCGGCGCGCAAGAGGAGCTGGCGAGCCGAAACCCGGCCGAGGTCTTCCGCCAATACTTCGGCGGCATCGATCGGCGGCTCGCAGCGATGCTCGATGGTGGCGCCAATGCCAGGATCTATGGCGAGCCCGAGGAGCTGGTGGCCGATCTGCGCGCGGCCGAATCGGCGCTCGGCGCCATGGGCGCGCACGCGCTCGCCAGCCTGCACGTCCGCCCGCTCCGCCGCGAGGTCGAGGCGTTCGGCTTCCGCACCTTCGGCCTCGACGTCCGCCAGAATTCGACCGTCATCAACCGCTCGCTCGCGGCGATCTGGCGGGCGGCCGGCATCGCCAGCGACGATCTGGTGCCGGAGACTCCGGCCTGGTCGCAGCAGTTGCTCGAGGCCCTGCGATCCTCCCCGGTGCCCGCGGTTGAAGAGCTTGCCCTCGATCCGGAGGCGGCCGAGACCTTTGCGGTTTTCCAGGTGATGCGGGAGGCGGCGGGCGGCCCCGACCGCGCTGCGGCCTCGACCTTCATCCTCAGCATGACGCGCTCGGCGTCGGACCTGCTCGCGGTCTATGTGCTGGCGCGCTATGCCGGACTGTTTCTGGATCGCGAAGGACGCGAAGCCGCGACGATCGCTATCGTGCCCCTGTTCGAGACGATCGAGGATCTGCGGCAGTCGCAGCTGATTCTCCGGGAGCTGCTGACGACACCCGTGGTCGAGCGCACCATCCGCCATCTGGGCGGCGTGCAGGAGGTGATGCTGGGCTACTCCGACAGCAACAAGGACGGCGGTTTTCTCTGCTCGACGGTCGAGCTGGTCAAGGCCCAGTCCCGTCTCGTCGCCGAAGCGCGCGCCAGAGGCGTCGCCTTGCGCTTCTTCCATGGCCGCGGCGGGTCGGTGGCGCGCGGCGGCGCGCCGACCGGCCGAGCCATTGCCGCCCAACCTGCCGGCACCATCAACGGCCGCCTGCGCCTGACCGAGCAGGGCGAGGTCGTCTCGCTCAAATATGCCAACCGCGGCACCGCGCTCTATCAGATGGAGCTGCTGGCCTCGAGCGTGCTCGCCCACACCCTCAAGTCGGATGCCGAGCCGGAGCTACGCCCCGATCCCGAGTTCGAAGAGGCGCTGGAGGCGCTCGCCGGCCTGTCGCACGCGGCCTATCGGGGCCTGATCGAGCACCCCCAGCTGCTCGCCTACTTCACGGCGGCGAGCCCGGTCGAGGAGTTGGCGCTGCTGCGCATCGGCTCGCGGCCGGCACGCCGGTTCGGCGCCCGCTCGATCGCCGACCTGCGGGCGATCCCCTGGGTGTTCGCCTGGAGCCAGAACCGGCACCTGGTCACCGGTTGGTATGGCCTGGGCTCGGCGCTGGATCAGTTCCGGCGCGTGCGCGCGAAGAGCGGGGACGCGTTGCTCGCGCGTATGTTCGAGCGCAATCGGGTGTTCCGTCTCGTCATCGACGAGGCGGAGAAATCGCTCCACCTCGCCGATATGGAGATTGCGACCCACTATGCGAGCCTGGTGCCGGAGGCCGCCGCGCGCGACGCGGTGCTGGATCTCGTTCGCGGCGAGTTCGACCGCACCCGCACGGAGTTGCTTCGGCTGAGCGGGGAATCGACGCTTGCCGAGCGCTTTCCCGCCTTTCGCCGGCGCATGGATCGGGTGCTGCCGATGATTGGCCGGGTCAACCGGCTGCAGGTCGAGCTGCTCGGCGAGTTCCGCTCCGAGGCCGAGGCCGGACGCCCGCGCGGCCGCACGCTGGTGCCGCTGATGCAGACCATGCACTGCATCTCGGCCGGCCTCGGCTGGACCGGATAAAGCTCATGGGGTCGCCGCCTCGGCATGGTTGCCCACGCGGCTTGCCACATAGTCAGCCACGGCCGCAGCGACGGCTTCGCACTCCTCAGGGGTCATCCGCAAGCCGAGCTTGGTTCGCCGCCACAAGATGTCGTCGGCCGTGCGGGCCCACTCGTGGTCGACGAGATAACGCAGCTCGCGCTCACACAGGCTGGCGCCGAAGCGTTTGCCCAGATCGGAAGCCGAGCTGGCGCCGCCGAGGATCCGGCTCGCTCGCGTGCCGTAACAGCGGAACAGTCGCTGAGCCTCGCTGGCGCCGAGAAACGGATAGCGCTCGAGCAGGCTTGCGACGAGACTTTCGCGATCGGCAAAGCGGAAATCGCCGCCGGGCAGCGGCACGCTCGCCGTCCAGCGGCCGCTCATGCCAGCCAGCGCGCCCGCGAGCCGGTCCATCGCTTCCTCGGCAAGCCGGCGATAGGTGGTGATCTTGCCTCCCATCACCGACAGCACCGCGCGCCCTTCGAGCGGCTCGTCTAGCGTCAGCACATAGTCTCGCGTCGCTTCCGCTGCCGTGGACTGGCCATCGTCTGAAAGCGGCCTGAGGCCGGCAAAGCTCCAGCGGATCTGTTCTGGCGTCACGGCCTTGGCGAAGTAGGAATTGGCCGCGGCCAGCAGATAGCTCGTCTCCTCCGCCGTGATGGCAACGGGTCCAGGCGCTCCGTGAAAATCCTCGTCGGTGGTGCCGATCAGCGTGAAGTCGCTCTCGTAGGGGATCGCAAAGCAGATTCGCCGGTCGGCATTCTGGAAGATGTAGGCGCGGTCGTGATCGAACAGGCGGTCGACGACGATGTGGCTGCCCTTGACGAGCCTGATGCGGCCCGAGGGCTTCACCCCTTGCACCATGCCGAAGAAGGCGGAGGTCCACGGCCCCGTCGCATTGACGAGCGCCTTCGCCCGGATCTCGCCACGCGCTTCGCCCGCGCCGACCAGCTCGATCCGCCAGCACTCGGGATCCGGCCGGGCGCCGACGACCTTGGTCCGGGTGAGCACGGTCGCACCGCGATCCGCCGCGTCGCGCACGTTGAGCACGACCAGACGGGCATCGTCGGCCCAGCAATCCGAGTATTCGAACGCGTGCCGGAACTCCGGCTTCAACACGGCTCCGGCGGGATCGTTGTCGAGGGCCACAGTCCGCGTGCCCGGCAGGATCTTTCTGCCGCCCAGATGGTCATAAAGCAAAAGGCCGAGGCGGAGCATCGCTCGCGGCCGCATGCCACGCACATGCGGCAGCACGAACCGCAATGGCCAGATGATGTGCGGAGCGAGATTGAGCAGCACCTCCCGCTCGATCAGGGCCTCGCGCACCAGCCGGAACTCGAAGTGCTCGAGGTAGCGCAAGCCACCGTGAATCAGCTTGGTCGAGGCCGACGACGTGCCCGATGCGAGATCGTCCTGCTCGATCAGGGCCACGCGTAGGCCGCGCCCGGCTGCATCCCGCGCAATACCGGCGCCATTGATGCCGCCACCGATCACGGCAAGATCATAGAGGCCTGTTGCTGTCACCCCATCCTCCGTTCGCACCGGACGACGCTTCGGGTGAGCGGCCGGACCGGGGCGATACTAGCGCCATCCGCGCGAACGGGAAGAGCTTCGCAGTGTCACGGTAGGACTGAGCCGTCGTGCCGGCACTTCGAGAGGGGTCTCAGCCCCGCATCGCCATCAGCGACTTCGAGAGCGGCCCGACCCGCTCGTCCAGAATGCGGGCATCCGGCAGCAGCGCAGCCAACTGCCGGCGGTCGAGCAGGTACACGCTCTGCACCTGGCGCATGGCACCATCGAACGTCGCCTGCCGGCCCCGGAAGCCCAGGCCCGTGCGCATCAGCTTGCGCGCCCGCAGCGTCTCCGGCAGCCAGTGGAAGCCGAGACTGCGGAAGTGCGGCTCGATCGGGAACCAGAAGTTGGGCGTCTGCAGATAGTAGCAAGGCGCCAGCCGGCGGACATTGCGCGCCATCGCCGCCATCTTTTCCCACCCGCCGACATGCTCGATCACCGAGTTCGAGTGCACGAGGTCGAACGAATTGTCGTCGATGTTGCCGAGCTCGGTCGCGTCACCCGCGACCGACGTGAACCGGCTGGAGGCGACGGGCGCGGCCTCCAGATTGACCAGTTGCACCTCGATCCGGCTCGCCCCCATGAAGTCGCCGGCGATGTCCCAGTAGCGCTCGGTGCCGCCGATATCGATGATCCGGCAGATGCCCTTGCGGGCGAGCACGGCCTCGATCAGCCGGCGCACCTCGGCAAAGCGCCGGCTGCGGAAACGGTAGGGGAGCGAAGCCTTGTCGGCATAGGGATCGGCACGGCCGGCCGCCTCGCTCACCAGGAGCCCGGATGCAACCTGCTTCGCCAGCATCTCAACGCGCTCCCGGACCCCGACCTCTCGATGGGGTGACACGCTAGCCGGCATTTGGAAAATCGCGGTTAACGCCGCATCGGACTATTTCCGCGCCTTCGGCTTGCCCGCCCTGGCGAGCCGGCCGACCGCGTGGGCGACGATGCGGCCGGCCACATAGGCCGCATTCCTGGTCAGGTCGCGCTCCGGCACGAGCTCGATCATGTCGAAGCCGACGAGGGTACCTTTCTCGATCACGCCAGCAATCAGGTCGATCACCTCGAGGTAGGTCAGGCCGCCGGGCGTCGGCGCGAGCACCGCCGGCATGATCGAGCAGTCGATCGCGTCGCAGTCGATCGTGAACAGGATTTTCGCACCCCTGGGCACGTGCTTCAGGGCTGCCGCCACGCCGCCCTCGTGCACCTGGCGGGCGGTGACGATCTCGACGCCCCAGTTGCGCGCAGCTTCCACCTCTTGCGTCCGCGCGCTGCCGACCGAGCGCATGCCGATCTGGGTGATGCCCTTGACGTGTCCCATCTCGGAGGCGCGCCGCATCGTGGACGACAATCCCATCGGCTCGCCCATCCGCTGCTTTCGCCAATCGATGTGGGCGTCGACCTGGACGATGTGGATCGGTCCCACCTCCTCGAACGCGGCAATGAAGGGGATCGGCACGGAATCATCGCCCCCGATCATGAGCGGCAGCGCACCGGCTTTGAGGATGGAGCGGGCCGTCGTCTCGATCAAAGCCCGGTTGCCGGGTCCATCCTGGGGAGCGGTTGCGAGGTCGCCGAGATCGGCCAGGCGGAACTTCGAGCCTTCCGGGTAGAGCGTGCCTCCGAGGTCGAAATCATAGTGATCGAGCCAGTTGGATTCGAGCAGCATGGCCGTCCGCAACGCTTTCGGCGCGCCCTCGAACACCCGATTGTCCTGACCCGGATAGACCGTGCCGTGCGGCGCTCCGAACACGACGGCATCGGCGTCGATCCGCTTCAGGTCACGGGCGTGCTTGGCGCCGAGAAAGGGGTGATTGGGCGGTGTGAAGGTCGGCGTGGCGGTCATCGCGGGGCCTCCGGTTGGGGGTGATCGGGCGCGAGCCTATCGCCAAAGCGAGCCGCGCGCACTGCCGGTAGTGCATGCCGCCCCATCACGAGGCGTGCGGAGCGTTGCGGCTTCGGCTATAGCAGTTGGCGTGAATGTCCCTTCCCTCGCTCCGCCGTGGAACCCATGCGCCTCGACACCATCCTCTCCTCTCCCGAAGGCGACCGCCTGCTCGCCCAAGTCTCGACCGCGACCGGGCTCGGCCGGGCGCAGGCCGAGCGAGCCGTGCGCGCGATCGTGCCCGAGATCGTATTCGGCCTGGAGCGCAACACGTTCTCGCGCGGCGGCCTCGCCGACCTGCTCGGAGCCATCGCGTCCGGCCACCACGAAGGCTATCTCGACAATCCCGACGTGTTCCGCGATCCCGCGGTTGCCGCCGATGGCGACAAAATCCTCGGTCACGTGCTCGGCTCGGAAGGGCGCGCCGACAAGGTGGCGAGCCGGCTCTCGGCGGATACAGGTATCGATCCTGGCATCCTGCGCACGCTGTTGCCGGGGCTTGCCGCGCTCGTGCTCGGCTGGGTCTTCAGGAATGGCAAGGGCGCGCTCGGCGATGTGCTGCAGAAGCTGCCGCGCGGTGGCAAGGTCGACCAGGGCCTGCCGGCGCCGCGCAAGCCTCCCGCTGCCTCGGGAACCGGCGGCATGGGCTTTCCCTCGGGCAAGGGCGACAGTTTCGATTTGCCCGATCTCGGCCGTGGCGGCGGCTCGCGCGAAAACCCCTATGGCGACCTGTCCGACATCCTGCGCCAGGGCGGCAAGGGCTCGGGCGGCCTCACCAGCATCGTACGCGACGCGCTGGGCGGCCTGCTCGGCTTCCAGTCGGGCGGCATCCTCAGCTGGATCATCCGGATGATCGTCACACGCTGGGGCTGGAGCCTCGTCAAGCTGCTGTTCCGCAGCCTGCTCGGCGGCGGGCGGTAGGGTGCTGTAGCTCCTGCTCGCGCTCCCCGTTGCGCAATCGACCCATTCCGGTCCACAACACGCCTGCTGGCGGGCGCGCGTGCCCGAGCCAGTCGGTTCAGCGAGACAATTCCCCGGAGCCCGTCCATGCGAACTGCATTCGCCGCAACCCTGCTGTTGCTTGCGAGCAGCCTGCTTCCAGCCACGGCCGCGGAGCAGGAAGCGCCCTCGACCATCGACGCCGTGACCGTGTTCCCGCAAGGCTCAGAGGTCACGCGCGTCGCCAAGATCACGCTCGGGGCTGGCGATCACACCGTCATTGTGCGTGACTTGCCCGCCGGGATCGAAGCGGATTCGATCCGGGTCCAGGGCGAGGCGACGCAGAGCCTGGAGATCGGCGCCGTCGATACGCGCCAGTTCTATCTCTCGGAGACGAGCAACGCCGCGTTCAATGCCTCCGAGCGCAAACGCCTGGAGGACGAGCTGGAGGCGCTCGCCGACAAGCGCCAACAGCTCGCCGAGGCGATCGCGGTTGCCGAGGTACAAAAGCAGCTGATGCAGAACCTCGCGGGGCTCCCCGTCCGGCCCGAGCCGATCGATGCCGCCGGTGGCCCGCGGACGCCCGCCGAATGGGGCGAGATCTTCGGCCTGATCGGCGACCGCCTGACCATCGCCAACAAGGCGATCCAGGACATCCGGCTCGCCATGCGCGAGGTCGACCGCCGGATCCTCGACGTGCAGAACCAGCTGAACCGCCAGCCCGGTCGCGAGGACGAGCGCACCGAGGTCAAGATCCATCTGGGCGCCGCGGCCGCGCTCGAGGCCACGCTGCGCATCCGCTATCAGGTGCCAGCGGCCTCGTGGTCCCCGTTCTACGATGCCCGGTTGGAGTCCGGCGACCGCAGCCAGGCGCCCAAGCTCGCGCTGGTGCGCCGCGCCGTCATCGTCCAGCAAACAGGCGAGGATTGGAAGGACGTTGCCCTGACGCTGTCCTCGACCCGGCCGCAGGCCGGCACGGCCGCCCCCGATCTGGCCTCCCTCATCGTCGATTTCGAGCCGGAGCGGAGCAAGGCCTTGCTGCGCAAGCAGAAATCGCTGCAGTCCGGCGAAGCCGACGAGGCCGCCCAGTTGGGGCAGGACATGGTGGCAGCCGCCCCCGCGCTGGAGTCGATGGCACCACCCGAGCCCACGATGGTGACGGCGTCCGAAGCCGGCGCCAACGTCACGAACGCGCCGTTCCAGGCGATCTTCGTCGTCGCCGATCGCCAGACCATCAAGGCTGGCGAAGGCGAGAAGCGCGTGCAGATCGACACACGGGCGATCGAGCCAGTGCTCTCGATCCGCGCCGTGCCCAAGCTCGCCGAGATCGCCTATCTCTATGCGAAAATGAAGCTCGAGCCGGGTCAAATCCTCTTGCCTGGCCGGGTATCGCTCTTTCGCGACGGGGTGTTCGTCGGCCACGGCGCGCTGCCGCTGTTGAGCGGGGGGGAGGAGCATGAGCTCGGATTCGGCGCGGACGATCAGGTGCGCATCGAGTTCGCGGCCCTCGACCGGCGCAAGGGCGAGGTCGGGATCATCTCCGCGTCCTCCACCGAGACCGTGCAGTTCAAGGTCACCGTCAAGAACCTGCACGAGCGGTCGATCTCGGTCAGGGTGCTCGATCAGATGCCGGTCTCCGAGAACGAGCAGATCCAGGTCGGGCTGCTGCCGTCGACCACCAAGCCCACGCTGATGAACGTCGAGGATCGCCGCGGCGTGATCGCCTGGGACATGAAGCTCGAGCCGGACGAGGAGCAGGTGGTCGACTTCGGCTACCAGGTCTCCTGGCCCAAGGACAAGCGCGTGCGCTACGACCTGCGCTGAGCGGGCCGGCGATCATCAGGTTGGCGGCACAATCCGCCCAGATTCGAGTGTGAGAAGCGGCAGGGATATGGGCATCAAGCTCGACGATATCGCAGCGGCTATCACCGCAATCGCCGATGGGCGGCCGGTCATCGTCGTCGACGACGAGGAACGCGAGAACGAGGGCGATCTCGTGCTGGCGGCCGCCAAGACCTCGCCCGAATGGATGGCGTTCCTGGTGCGCCACACCTCGGGCATCATCTGCGCGCCGATCACCCAAGGCGAAGCGCGCCGGCTCGGCCTGCAGCCGATGGTCGCCGACAATGACGCGCCCTTTGCGACCGCCTTCACCGTCTCGGTCGACTATCGCGAAGGCGTGACGACCGGCATCTCGGCGGAGGAGCGCACAATGACGGTGCGCGCGCTTGCCAACAACAATTGCGGGCCGCGCGATTTCGTGCGCCCCGGCCATATCTTCCCGCTGATCGCGCGCGATGGCGGCGTGCTGATCCGCACCGGCCACACCGAGGCCGCCGTCGACCTGGCGCGGCTCGCGGGGCTGCCGCCGGTCGGCGTCATCGGCGAGCTCGTCAACGACGACGGCACCGTGAAAAAGGGCCATCAGATCGAGGCCTTCGCGCGCGAGCACAAGCTGCTGCTGGTCTCGATCGACGATCTCATCAGCTACCGCCAGCAGCGCGAGCGGCTGATCACGCGCGTCTCCGAGGCCGCGATCGAGACTGCGATTGGACCGGCCACGGCGATCGTCTACTCGACGCCGTTCGATAGCGCCCATCACGTCGCCGTCGTCTTCGGCGAGATCGGCGATGGCCGCGGCGTGCTCGCCCGCCTGCACCGCGAGGAGACGATCGGGGATGTGTTCTGGGCCGGGCACAGCGCAATCGCCCGCTCGCTCGAGCGCATCGGGACGGCGGGCCGCGGCGTCATCGTCTATCTGCGCGAAGGCGCGGTCGGCGTCATCGCCCAGCCCCGGAGCGGAGAGGCCGATCGCGGCCGGCGCGAGCGCGAACGGCACGAGCAGTGGCGCGAGATCGGGCTCGGCGCGCAGATCCTGAAAGACCTGGGCGTGCGCTCGATCCGCGTGATCGGCACCCGCGAGCGCCAGTATGTGGGGCTGTCGGGATT
>JANNSW010000332.1:0-1668 GCA_031403055.1 Hyphomicrobiaceae bacterium
AGTCCGGGCAGGTCGGTGAGAACAGCGCGTCCACGAACAGGAACAGCGCCGCTCCCATAAGGAGGATCCCGGTGTACTTCCAGACCTCCAAGAGGAAACCGATCACGCCGGGCCTCCCATCAGAGATTAATCGGGTTAAGGATCTTGCGCGCCCAATAGATCGCGCCGACCACGGCCATGACCGAGAAGAGCAGCGTCAGCTTACCGACGTAGGTCTCCGTGAGGACACCCCACACCTGGGGCAGGAACTGCTTGATGGCCATGAGCCCGAGCGGATAGAGGAGCAGGATCAGGTAGAACTGCCCCCGCTGGCCCTTGGTCTTGGTGCGCAGCTCGAGTTCCACACGCACCGCCTCGCGCGTCGCGTTCGCGATACGGCGCAGCGTCGCAGAGATGTTGCCGCCGGTGCGCTTGCCGATGATGAGCGCGATGACCATGGCGGTGATGAAGGGGTCGTTGCAGCGCCCCGCCATCCCCTGGAGCCCATCGTCGAGCGTCTGCCCCAGTCGGTAGGAGGTGACGATGCGGGAGACCTCCTGGGCCATGGGCGCCTTCATGTGCTCGGCGACCATGGCCAGGGCCTCCTCCAGGTTCGGCGTGACCTGCAGGGCATTGGCGATGAACTGCAGCGCCGGATCGATCTGCTGCTGCAGGACCTCGCGGCGCGTCTCGACGCGCTTTAGGTAGAGGTAAGGGGGGCCGAAGATGCCGGCCGCCGCCGCCGCGATGAGCGCGATGGGGTGCGCCTCAAACACGACGATGGCGATCACCAGGCAGAACGCCAGCTGCAACGCGTGGTGGATGGCGAAGGTCTTGGCCGGCGTACGGTCGAAGAGATACTCGGCGGGCTCCTTGTGCCAGGCCGCGTAAGCGGCCCAGGCCTGCTGGGGCAGCGAGCCCTTGGAGTTCATCCACGCATCGGCGGCGAGGATCGACGCGGCGGCGGCGGTCGCGCCGGTGGCCACGCCGGCCAGACCGAGGGCGTCCACTAGAACGCCTCCCCGGGCTTGATGAGGCCGATGGCGTAGAACTCGTTGATGAAGGAGGGCACATAGCCCGTCGAGCGGAACCGGCCGCGAATGCGCTCGTGGTGATCGGCCCCCACGCGCGCCGCCTCGCGCTGGAAGACGAACAGCGGGTGCAGCTCGACCTCGCCCTCATCGGAGAGGCCGACGATCTCAGAGACCGCCGAGATCCGGCGCGAGCCGTCAGCAAAGCGGGTCTGCTGCACGATCACGTGCACGGCGTTGGCGATCTGCGCCCGGATCGCCTTGGCCGGCAGCTCCACGTCGGCCATGAGGCACAAGGTCTCGAGGCGGCTGATGGCCTCGTTCGGGTTGTTCGCGTGCAGCGTCGTCAGCGAGCCGTCGTGGCCCGTGTTCATCGCCTGCAGCATGTCGAGGGCCTCGCCGCCGCGGCACTCGCCGACGACGATGCGGTCCGGCCGCATGCGCAGCGAGTTCTTCACCAGGTCCCGGATCGTGAAGGCGCCCT
Source organism: Hyphomicrobiaceae bacterium (assembly GCA_031403055.1). Classification (GTDB taxonomy): domain Bacteria; phylum Pseudomonadota; class Alphaproteobacteria; order Rhizobiales; family Hyphomicrobiaceae; genus JANNSW01. The sequence continues at coordinate 1,495 of JANNSW010000332.1, forward strand.
GGCCCTCGAAGTTAGCGGGCCGCGTCTCCAGGCCCACGACGTGGGGCTGGAGCAACTTCAACTCCGCAGAATCCTCGACGGTGACGATACGCTCCGAGCGGTCAATGTGCTGCGTCAGCGCGTTTAGGAGCGTCGTCTTGCCGGAGCCCGTTCCGCCGGACACGACGATGTTCT
>JANNSW010000333.1:0-2582 GCA_031403055.1 Hyphomicrobiaceae bacterium
GGGCGACGGCGGCACGGTTGGGATCGAGGACGTGGACGCGATCGTGGGGGACGCTTCGGAGGAGGCGATCGACCGGATCGTGCTGCCGGCGGCGGGGGGGAAAGCGAAAACCGCGCTCAGGGAATTCGACAAGGCGGTCGCAGGGGGCGAGTCACCGCAGACAGTGCTGTTGATGTTGTTGCGCCATCTGCAGCGGCTGGCGGCGGTGCGGGTGGCGGCGGATGCGGGCAAGCCGGTCGAGGCCGTGATCGCCGCGCTGCGGCCGCCGCTGCACTTCAAGCTGAAGGACGTGTTCTCGGCGCAGGCGCGGGCCTGGAGCGCGGAGCGGCTCGGCCGGGCGCTGGCGCTGGCATCGGAAGCCCAGAAAGCGGCAAGGCTGTCGTCGCGGCTGGAGCGCGAGCTGACCGAGCGGCTGGTGATGGAGGTGGCGGCGCTGGCGGTGGGGAAGGGGTAGGCCGGCAATCTAACAAGTTGCTCAGGCCTATGGGTGAGAGAGCGAATTGTGCGGGGCTTGTTCACCTACTCAGCGGGCGGCAACATCAGAGCAGGATGTCGCCAGCGATTAGATTGACTGTACTGTCGAGCTGGACTTCCATGTCCGCATCTAGGTTACCGTCTCCATCGACGTCGAACTGAACAATGGTGATTCCAGCAGTCATGTCGATGAAGTAGCGTACCTGACCACCCGTGCCGTCAAAGCTCGACGTGCTGATGAACTGGAAAGCCTGGTCACCGTCCAGTAAGACATTGGCGTCGATCGCCGAAAAGTCAATCCGATCACCTTCCTGACTGAAATCGTAGATCCGATCGCGCTGGCCAGTCCCAACGCCCGACTGCGAGGCGCTCGAAAAGATGAATGTATCCGTGCCATCTCCACCGTGCATGAAATCGATTCCAGACCCGCCGATGATATTGTCGTCGCCATCTCCTCCAACAAGCGTGTCAGCGCCGCCTGCACCCGAGAGGCTGTCATCGCCCCCAGCACCGAAGAAAGTGTTGGCGGCCGAGTTGCCGTTGAGCGTATCGCCATTGGCGGAGCCGACGGCTCCCTCGATCCCCGAGAACTTGTCGCCGGCCGCAGGACCGCCGGAGGAAGCAAGCCCGTTCAGATTGATGGTGACAGCGACAAAAGAATTCGAGTAGGAAGCGACATCTAATCCCTTGCCGCCGACGAGCAGATCCGCGCCGTCACGACCGTCCAGGACGTCGTTTCCAGCTCCACCCTTCAGTGTGTTCGATCCGGGGTCGCCGAAGAGCCTATCACCCTTGCTTGATCCTTCGATGATCTCGATATTCTTCAAACTATCCCCTACAGCTTCGCCTTCGGCCACCGTCTGGATCCAGAGATCGACGGTGACTCCCACGGTGGCGCCGGCATAGGAAGCGGTATCGATTCCCGCTCCTCCATTCAGCCTATCGCCGCCTTCGCCCCCGAAGAGTGTGTCGTTGCCTTCTCCGCCGTCGAGCTTATCGGCGCCTTTTCCACCAAAGAGCTGATCGCTCTCCGACTGCCCTGCGAGGCGGTCATCGCCGCCGCCGCCTTCGAGTATATCCTTGCCTGAACCGCCGAACAGAGTGTCGTTACCTGAAAGACCGAAGATCCTATCGTTGCCGTCTGACCCCAGCAGCTTGTCGTTGCCGGTCGTGCCCTTGATCTTCTTCGCTACCATTTCGTTGTCTCCGATTGGCGGACTGCAACCGCAAATCTGGTCGGCTCGAAGTCGTGCGTCAACTAATTTTCCGATTGCGCTCAGTGTATCCTGATTTACGGGGGGCGAGATAGACAGATTTTCTTACCACAGGCACCAAAACTGTCGACATGGTCACCCGTTCCCCAGCAACCGCCCGCGCAGATAATCGAGCTGGTCGAAATTGCTGTAGCGGATCGACAGCACGCCGCTTTCGCCGGAGCCGCGCTTGACCTCGACTTTCAGGCCCAGAGCCTCGGCGACCTCTTTCTCGAAGGCGAGGGTGTCGGTATCCTTGTCGCGTTTCTTGCGGGTCTCGGCGCCCACGCCGACCGGGCGTTGCACCAGGGCCTCGACCTCGCGGACGTTCAGGCCCTTGGCCACAATCATGCCAGCGAGGCTTTCGGCGTCCTCGCGCCCCACCAGCGCGCGACCGTGACCGGCTGACAAAGTGCCGTCCTGGACGAGTTTTTGCACGACTTCGGGCAACCGCAATAGCCGCAGCGTATTGGCCACATGGCTGCGGCTCTTGCCGATGATCTGGGCGAGATCGTCCTGGTTGTATTCGTTGGGCTCGACCAGCTCCTTGTAGCCGCGCGCCTCCTCGATCGCGTTCAGGTCGGCGCGCTGCACATTCTCGATGATCGCGAGCTCCAGCACCTCCTTGTCGGAAAGCTCGCGAACGATCACCGAAACCGTGCGCAACCCGGCCTTCTGACAGGCACGCCAACGACGCTCGCCGGCGACGATCTCGAACGCCTGGCCACCGGTATCGGCTTTGGGGCGGACGATCAGCGGTTGCACCAGGCCGCGCTCGCGGATCGAGGAGGCCAACTCCTCCAATTCGGGCTCGTTGAAGGTCTGGCGCGGGTTCAACGGGCTTGAGAATACCTG
>JANNSW010000334.1:0-3659 GCA_031403055.1 Hyphomicrobiaceae bacterium
CGGGCCAACTGGCAACGGGAGGAGCCCGAACCTCGACGGAAGGCGGCAGCCTTCGAACGGTGGCACGAGCCGGATGATGCGAGAGTATCAAGTCCGGATCTGTGAGAGGCTCGGGGTGAAATTCCCTGGGCCTACTCGGCAGTCGCGACGATCTCGACCTGACCGTGAACCATCCGAACATACCCCAGCTGCGGACGTGACGCGACGAATTGACGCATGTCGGCAGCTTTCCACCCGATCGCGTCGGCGGCAGTCTGGTAACGGTTCGGCAGCCTTGGGCCACCTGCAGACTCATGTGTCGCAACAAGCGTTGCATCGCACAAAGGTGCGTTATCCCACGAACGGACATTGCGGGCTGCCAAGGTGACGAACACGGAGCGCCGGTTGATGATGTCCGTAGTCGGGGGTATCGCGTTCAGCTGGGTTCGACGCCGACGATCAGGGAGGTCGACGCCCGTGTAGGCAAGCCGCAGCATCTCGCGAAGTTTGCGCATGGGTAATCTCGCTCCGGGCATGTCTCGCTCCCTCTTGCAAAGGGAGGCGAGACGATGCCGATTCGCAGATCACCCAACGACGAAATCACGGAACTCCACAGGCTCTTGCCGCTGATCGAGATCGCCCGGAACGGGTGATCGGGATCGATCGGAAACAGCGATCGGGATCAATCGGGACGACTGATCGGGATGCCCCGGTGCGGGCATGAGCGTAAGCCTCCGGTGAGGGCCGCCTTGTGCGAGCCTTGTCGATAGTCCCAACTCCTTCCGGTTGATCGCAGCTGGAGATGGGGTGGCACTATGTCTGGAGATAGGACCAATCCGCGCTACGACGTCGTGGCTACGACGCGTCGGAGCTGGAGCAGGCAGCAGAAGAGGGCGATCGTTGCCGAGGTCGATGTGGCTGGCGCCACGCTTTCGCAGGTGGCGCGTCGGCATGGCATCCACGCGAGTCTCCTGTTCCGTTGGCGCAAGGTGCTCGGATCGGGGAGGGCTGCGTCGCTGGCTGGCACGGGCGCCGCCACGAGCCTGTCGCCGATGCCGAGCTTTGTACCGGTCATGCTGCCGGCTTCGGCGGCGCTGCCCGGCACGCCGGCGAGGGCGGGTGTGATCGAGGTGGTGCTCGATGGCGGTCGTACGGTGCGGGTCGGGCCGGATGTCGACATGGGCCTGCTGGTGCGGATCGTCGCTGCTCTGGAGGGTCATGCCGGAGGCGTGCGGGAGAAAGACCGATGATCCCGGTGCCGACGCAGACCCTCGCCAATGGACCGTTGCGCGTATGGCTGGCGACCGGCCACACCGACATGAGGAAGGGCTTCGCCTCGCTCGCCGTGCTGGTCGAGCAGATGCTGAAGCAGGATCCCCATTGCGGACACCTGTTCGTCTTCCGCGGCCGGAGAGGCGACCTTCTGAAGATCATCTGGCACGACGGGCAGGGGGCGTGCCTGTTCGCGAAGCGCCTCGAGCGCGGGCGCTTCATCTGGCCGAGTGCGTCGGAGGGTGCCGTGTCTCTCTCGCCGGCCCAGCTCGGCTACATGCTCGAAGGGATCGACTGGCGGGCACCGCAACAGACTTGGCGACCGCAGGTAGCGGGCTGATCCGGTGCATCGTCGCTGGCGGCCATCGACAGAGTGTGGCTCCCGTGACTCGTCCTCAGGATTATCATCCGGCAGCCGGTCGACAGGGCCGCGAAGCAGCTATGATGGCGGATATGGCGCTTGATCCATCCGAGCTTCCCGACGACACCGCCTCGCTGAAGGCGATGCTGATTGCGGCCAGCAAGCGAGCCGACGATCTCGACGCCGAGATCGAGCACCTGAAGCTCGTCATCGCCAAGCAGCAGCATGCGAGGTTCGGCAACTCCTCCGAGCGCACCTCCGTGCTGATGGACCAGCTCGAGCTGCAGCTCGGCGAGCTGATCGAGCGCCGTGCCGAGGAGACGGCTGCGGCGGAGATCGCATCGGCGCAGAACCCGGCGACCGGCGCGGGCACGACCGAGAAGCCGAGGCCGCGGAAAAAGCCTGCGCGCCGCCCGCTTCCCGATCATCTGCCGCGCGAGCGCGTCGTGCTGCCGGCGCCGTGCGCGTGTGAGCGCTGCGGCGGCAAGCTGAGGAAGCTCGGCGAGGACGTGACCGAGACGCTCGAGCGCGTGCCGGCGCAGTGGAAAGTCATCCAGCACGTGCGCGAGAAGATGACCTGCCGGCAGTGCGAAGCGATCACACAGCCGCCCGCGCCGTCCCATCCGATCGCCCGCGGACGCGCCGGTCCGCAGCTTCTGGCCGAGGTCCTCTCGGCCAAGTACGGCGCGCACCTGCCGCTCAACCGGCAGAGTCAGATCTTTGCGCGCGAGGGCGTCGATCTCGAGGTCTCCACGCTCGCCGACTGGGTCGGGGCCTGTGCGGCGACGCTGATGCCGCTGCGCGACGCGATCGAGACGCACGCCCATGTCGCCGATCGTCTGCACGTCGACGACACGACCGTCCCCGTCCTCGCCAAAGGCCAGTGCCGCACGGGGCGCCTCTGGACGCATGTGCGCGACGACCGGCCGTTCGGAGGCAGCGCGGCGCCGGCGGCGGTGTTCTACTACTCCCCAACCCGCGAGGGCGAGCATCCCGAGCGCCAGCTCGCGCGCTACAGCGGCATCGTGCAGGCCGACGCCTACTCGGGCTTCAATGGACTCTTCGCCGAGGGACGCAAGCCAGGCCCGATCATCGAGGCCGCCTGCTGGGCGCACAGCCGGCGGAAGCTCTTCGAGCTGGCGAGGCTGCGCAAGATGCCGATCGCGATCGAGGCGGTGACACGGATCGACGCGCTGTTCGCCATCGAGCGCGAGATCAACGGAACGACAACTGCCGAGCGCCTCGCGGTCCGGCGCGAACGATCGAAGCCGCTCATCGACAGCTTCGAGGAATGGCTGAGGGCCGAGCGCAAGAAGCTCTCCGCGAAGGGCCCGCTCGCGTCATGGCGTAGCCATGCTCCGCATGGACGGCGATCGACTACACCTTCAATCACTGGAAGGCGTTCACGCGCTTCCTCGATGACGGCCGCATCTGCCTGTCGAACAATGCCGCCGAGCGAGCCGTTCGCGGCATCGCGGTCGGCCGCCGCAACTGGACCTTCTGCGGCTCGGACTCGGGCGGCCACCGCGCGGCCGTCATGTACACGCTGATCGAGACCGCCAAGCTCAACGACGTCGATCCCAAGGCCTGGCTTGCCGACGTGCTGGCGAGGATCGCCGATCATCCGGCGAGACGCATCGGCGAGCTCCTGCCATGGAGCTGGAAGACCGCACGCGAGCGAGTGGCGGTCAAGCAGGCTGCCTGATCACATCTGCCTCCACTCGCCGCTCTGCCGTCAGGCGACGATACCTGCGGCCTTGGCCGGATGCTTACGCATGAGCGGGAAAGGCGGCCAATCGGTCACATTTTCCTGAGGAGGGCGGGGACCGTGCTGCGGTTCAGGTCGGGCAGCAGTAGAGGGGGTCCGAGATCGCGGTAGGGACGGTGATTGCTCACCGCCCCCCGCACAGACCCGGACGGGCGGAATTCCCGCATCCGGTTCTTACCTTGAGTGTTTGACGGCGAAACGCACGTCCTGCGGCTTTCCGTAGGCGGTCGAGCGCCTGTGACACGCGGTCCCGACACTGAGTTCGGAGCGTGCTTTGCC
>JANNSW010000335.1:0-9314 GCA_031403055.1 Hyphomicrobiaceae bacterium
TCTGCTTGGGCTCGTCCTCGAAGCGGATGATGCGAATGACCTCGTCGAGGTTGAGATAGGCGATCAGGAAGCCACCCAGCACCTCGAGGCGATGGGCGATCTGCTGCAGCCGATAGTGCGAGCGCCGTGTCAGCACGCTCCTGCGGTGGTCGAGCCAGGCGACCAGCACCTCCTTCAGCGACATCACCGAGGGCACCTGCCCCTTCGACAGCACGTTCATGTTGAGGGGGATGCGCACCTCGAGCTCGGTCACGCGGAAGAGTGATTCCATCAGCACGATGGCATCGACCGTGCGGCTCTTGGGCACCAGCACGAGGCGGATGTCCTCCGCGCTCTCGTCACGAACATCGTCCAGCAGCGGCAGCTTTTTCTGCTGCATCAGGTCGGCGATCTTCTCGACGAGCTTGGACTTCTGCACCTGATAGGGGATCTCGGTCACCACCACCTGATAGGTGCCGCGCCCGGTTTCCTCCTTCTCCCAGCGCGCGCGCTGGCGGAAGGCGCCGCGCCCGGTCTTGTAGGCTTCGATGATGGTGTCGCGATTGTCGACCAGCACGCCCCCGGTCGGCAGGTCGGGCCCCGGGACCAGCTCGACCAGCTTCTCGATCGTTGCATTGGGGTGCTTGATCAAGTGCAGCGCGGCGGCGCAGAGCTCGTCCACATTGTGGGGGGGAATGTTGGTCGCCATGCCGACGGCGATACCGGAAGCCCCATTCGCCAGCAGGTTGGGGAAGGCGGCCGGCAGCACGATCGGCTCGCTGCTGGCGCCGTCATAGGTGGGGCGGAAATCGACGGTGTCCTCGTCGATGCCTTCGAGCAGAGCCTCGGCGACCTCCGTCAACCGGCTCTCGGTGTAGCGCATGGCGGCGGCGTTATCGCCGTCGATGTTGCCGAAATTGCCCTGACCGTCGATCAAGGGATAGCGGACGTTGAAATCCTGGGCGAGGCGCACGAGCGCGTCATAGATCGCCTGGTCGCCATGGGGATGGAACTTGCCCATCACGTCGCCGACGATGCGGGCGCACTTCTTCGGCGCCTCCTTGGGGTCGAGCTTCAATTCCCGCATGGCAAAGAGGATGCGCCGGTGTACGGGTTTCAGGCCGTCGCGCACGTCGGGGAGCGCGCGGCCCATGATGGTCGAGAGTGCATAGGAGAGGTAGCGCTCCTCCAGCGCATCGCGCAGATTGACCGCTTCGATCGGAGCGGGGCTCGCGGGCGGTGCGGGGGGAAGAATCGGCTTCTTGCTCATGCTGATGGCCTAGCCCATGCCGCCGAGCGGCTCAATGGGGCGGGTTGGCCGACTGTGGGGTACTATGCGCAAAGCCGCGTCTCGTGCTACAGTTTCAGACATGAAAACACTGATGAGCAAAGCCATGACTGTCGTGCAGTCATGGCCCGACAATCGACAGAACGAGGCGGCGCACCTGCTGCTTGCGCTCGATCGGCTCGGACCGGGTCCCTACCGGGCGTCGCCCGATGAGCTGGCGGCGATCGACGAGGCTCTGGCCCAGGTCGCACGAGGAGAGCGAGCATCCGACGCCGAGGTGGAGACCGCTTTCGCACGCTTTCGCGCATGAGGCTCACGCTCAGCCCACGAGCAGCCTCCGATCTGGCGGAGATCGGCAGAAAATCGGTGCCCGACAGCGTCACTGCCCCGCCATTCGCCGCAGTCGCTCGACCAAGCGCTGCCGCGCGCCCGGCATGGTGAGGTCGCGCGGCCGCAGCACGTGGCGCTCGATGAAGTGCTCGCAGAGAGCAAGAGCGGCGACCACGTCCTCCGCATCCGGAGCGGCGCCACCTTGCAGGAATGCCGGCAGCGCCAGCAGCTTCTCCCGATAGGGCGCGCCCGCGGCCTCGCTGACGGCGCGACCCGATTTCGGCGACACATAAACGAGATTTTCGCGCACGCCAGTCACCGCGCAAGTCCCGAGGTCGAGCCCGAAACCCAGATCCTCCAGCAGCCGCAGCTCCCAACGAGCGTAAAGCGCGGGCCAGGCGGTGTCGTCATCGAGGAAGGCGAGCACGAACATGGCGATCTCGAACAGGCCTGGGTGAGGCTCGCGCTCGGGTAACAGGCGGGCGAGGGTGGTGAGCGACTGCAGACCGAGCAACGCCAGCGGCCGGTCGAGTGATTCGGCGGCATAGCCGCGCCGCGTCTCCAGCGTGAAATGGCCCAGATGATCCTCGAGCCGCGCCTTCCAGACGACGTCCACGTGGTTGCCGGTCTGCAGCACCGGCCGCAGCCGTCGCGAGCGCCCGCCATGGACGAGCCCCAGATGCCGCCCGTGGGCGCGCGTCAGCACCTCGACCACGGCCGCGGTCTCGGCGTGCGGGCGCGCCGACAACACCAGTCCCTCGTCGACCCATTCGGTCACACGAACAGCTCCGTCCGCTTGAACCGCGTCACGTCGATGAGGCCCTGATCCGAGATCCGAAGCTCCGGGATGACGACGAGCGCGAGCAGCGAATGTTGCATGTACGCGTTGTTCAGAGTGCAGCCGACCTCGCGCATCGCTTCCACCATCCGGTCCGCTTCCTCGGCGACGATCTCGGCGCGCTTTTCCGACATCAGGCCAGCGATCGGCAGCGCCACCAGCGCCAGCTCGCGGCCTTGCGAGACGACGATGACGCCGCCACCGATCTCGCCGAGCCGGTTGGCGGCGAGCGCCATATCGGACTTCGAGGTGCCGACGACGATCATATGGTGGCTATCATGAGCAACCGTGGAAGCGACTGCGCAGTCGACCGCGTAGCCAAAGCCCGCGACAAAGCCATTGACGACCTTGCCCGTCCCACGATGGCGCTCGACCAGCGCGATCTGGCAGACGTCGCCAGCGCGGTCCATCCGCACCAGACCGTCGGCAACGGCGAGGTCGCGCTCGAGCGCTCTGGTCGGCGCCTGGTTCTCGACGACGCCGATCACGCGGGCACGGACAGCGTTGGCGCCTGGTGGCCCGACGATGTCGAAGTCGGCGGCGGCCAGGCGCTTGCCGAGCCGCACCGTGCCCTTGGCCGACGCCGGATAGGCGTAGGGCGCAATCTCGGCGACGAGCCGGCCGGCTTGCGCCAGCACCTCTCCCCGCGCGATCACCAGCTCGATCGGCAGGCTCACGAGATCGGACGAGATGACGATGTCGGCGCGCCGCCCCGGCGTGATCGAGCCGAGCTCGCGCTCGAGGCCGAAATGTTGCGCGGTGTTGAGGGTCGCCATCTGGATCGCCGTGATCGGCTTCAGGCCTTGGGCGATGGCATGGCGCACGACCCGGTTCATGTGGCCCTCGCGCACCAGGGTGCCCGAATGACTGTCGTCGGTGCAGAGGATGAAATTGCGGGAATCGAGCCCATCCTCGGTGATCGCCTTCACCTGCGAGGCGACGTCGTACCAGGCCGAGCCCAGCCGCAGCATCGCCCGCATTCCCTGGCGCACCCGCGCGATCGCGTCCTCCCGGCGCGTACCCTCATGATCGTCGGCAGGGCCGCTCGCCGCATAGGCATGGAAGGCCGCTCCGAGGTCGGGCGAGGCGTAGTGTCCCCCGATCACCTTGCCCGCGGCTGCGGCCGCCGCCAGCACGCCCAGCATCTTTCCATCCTTGGCGATCACGCCGGGAAAATTCATCATCTCGCCCAGGCCGATGATGTTCTCCCAACCCATCGCCTCCCCCACCTGCTCGGGTCCGAGCTCGGCGCCCGCCACCTCCAAACCCGGCGCGCTCGGCACACAGCTCGGCATCTGTACGTAGACGTTGATGGGCGAGGCCATCGCCTCGTCGTGCATCAGCCGGACGCCCGCCAGCCCCAGCACGTTGGCGATCTCGTGGGGGTCGATGAACAGGCTGGTGGTGCCGTGTGGGATCACCGCGCGGGCGAGCTCGGTCACCGTCACCATGCCGCTTTCCACGTGCATGTGCGCGTCGCACAAGCCCGGCAGCAGATAGCGGCCGGACGCCTCGATCACGCGCGTCCGAGGTCCGATCGCGGGCCGCGCGTCTGGACCCACATAGGCGATCCGGCCGGAGGCGACGGCAATGTCGGTGCCGGCGATGATCTCGCCCGAGTGGACATTGACCCAGCGTCCGTCGCGGATGACGAGGTCGGCCGCACCGCGGCCCATGGCGACGTCGATCAACCGCGCCGCGCACGCGCTCCAGGACGGAAGACTCGTCATGGGCTTCTCCCTTGCCGACTGCTTCGGCTGCCTTCATAGCAGATCGCAAAGAGGCGAACGATCGAGGAGCCGGGTTTGCATTCCCACCTACCGTCATGCCCGCGCAGGCGGGTATCCAGGACAATTCGAGGTCGATTGCGGCCTGCCGGCCGGATTCCCGCCTTCGCGGCAAAGACGGTTGGTCGATAGGCCGTGCCCTTGCCCCTCCCAAGCCCGCTACTCGCTCTCGTCGCGCTGCTGATCGAGCGTTGCGTGGGCTATCCCGATGGCCTTTACCGGGTGATCGGACATCCGGTCGGCTGGATCGGCGGCCTCATCGGTTGGCTCGACCGGCGCCTCAATCGCGAGGGCGATCCGCCCGGTGAGCGCAAGGCGTGGGGCGTTGTGGCGCTGCTGGTCGTGCTGCTCGCGACGGCGGGCGCCACGGTGGCGCTCCAAGCCGTGCTGCGCGGACTGCTGCCGGAAATCCTCGCTTTCCTGTTGCTCGCTGTTGCCGCGTCATCGTTGCTCGCGCAGAGGAGTCTCGACCAGCATGTGTCGCACGTCGCCGATGCGCTCGAAGCCGGCGGGCTCGTCGAGGGCCGCAAGGCGGTCGCGCGGATCGTCGGCCGCGATCCTGACGCGCTCGATGCAGCAGGCGTCGCGCGCGCGGCGATCGAGAGCCTCGCGGAGAATTACTCCGATGGCGTGCTGGCACCGGCACTTTATCTCGCCCTCGGCGGGCTCGCCGGGGCTGCGCTCTACAAGGCGGCCAACACGGCGGATTCCATGATCGGTCACCGCACGCCGCGCCATCAAGCATTCGGCTGGGCCTCGGCGCGCTTCGACGACCTGATCAACCTGCCCGCGTCGCGACTGGCCGCCGTGACGATCGCGGTTGCCGCGCCATTCGTTCCCGGTGCGAGCGCGCAGGATGCCTGGCGCGCCGTGCGCCGCGATGCGCGCCATCACCGCTCGCCCAATGCGGGGTGGCCGGAAGCGGCAATGGCGGGCGCGCTCGGCTTCAGCCTCGCCGGCCCGCGTGTCTATCACGGCGTGGTGACCACGGACGGGTTCATGGGCGAAGGCCGCGCGGATCTGGGGCCCGCCGACATCCGGCGTGCGCTAGAGCTCTATCGCGCCGCGTGCTTGGTGCTTTGGGCACTGATTGCGGCGGGCGCGCTCATGCTACAGACGCTGTGAGGGCGAGCAGGCGCTCCAGATCCACATGCGTTTCCAAATGCGCGGCTAGCTCGTCTAGCGTCGCTTCGACCGTCGCCTCGTAGTCGACCCCGGAGGCTGCCCCACCGAGGCGCGCGATCCAGGCCGCGCGTTGCCGGTCGTCGGCGAAGAACCCGTGCACGTAGCAGCCCGACACCCGTCCGTCGGCGGAGACCGCGCCGTCGGCGCGCCCGTTCGCGAACCGCACCAGCGGCCGGCGCGTGCCGATCCCGCCGGTCCGTCCGATGTGCATCTCATAGCCCTTGAACGCTACGCCATCGGCGACCGTCTCGCCCGCCACCTCGCGCAGCACCTTGGCGCCGACGAGATCGGTCTCGATGTCCAGGAGTCCGAGGCCTTCGACCGACGCTGGCGGCCCCTCGATGCCGTCGGGATCGGCGACCCGGCGCCCCAGCATCTGATAGCCGCCGCACAATCCAAGCACATGCCCGCCGCGCCGCACATGCGCGCGCAGATCGATGTCCCAACCCTCGCGGCGCAGATCGGCGAGGTCGGCGATGGTCGCCTTCGAGCCGGGCAGGATGACGAGGCGAGCTTCGCCCGGGATCGGCTCGCCCGACCCCAAGATGCGCAGATCCACATCGGGCTCGAGCTTCAAAGGATCGAGGTCGTCGAAATTGGCGATGCGCGGCAGCGCGAGCGCGGCGATCACGATCCGCCCGCCGTGACCCACATCCCTCCGCGACAGCGCGACGGCGTCCTCGGCGGGCAGGTTCGATGCGCCCGCGAACCAGGGCACGAGCCCGAGCCCCGGCCAGCCAGTGTGGCGCTCGACAATCCGCATCCCTTCGGCAAAGAGCGTCGGATCGCCGCGGAATTTGTTGACGATGAAGCCTCTGATCATCGCCCGGTCGGCTTCCTCGAGCACCTGCCCGATGCCGGCGAGGCTCGCGATCACCCCGCCCCGGTCGATGTCGCCGACAACGATCACCGGCACGCCCGCCGCCCGCGCAAAACCCATGTTGGCGATGTCGCCTTCGCGCAGATTGACCTCCGCCGCCGAGCCTGCGCCCTCGACCAGCACGAGGTCGGCCTCCCGCGCGAGCCGACCGAAACTGTCGAGCACGGCCGCCATCAGCTGCGGCTTCAGGCCCTGATACTCGCGCGCCTTGGCCGAGCCGATCACCTTGCCCTGCACCACCACTTGCGAGCCGATCTCGCTCTGGGGCTTCAACAGCACCGGGTTCATGTGCACGCTCGGGGCGACGCCGGCAGCGCGGGCCTGCAGCGCCTGGGCCCGCCCGATCTCGCCGCCGTCGGCCGTGACCGCTGCATTGTTCGACATGTTCTGCGGTTTGAACGGCCTGACCCGCAGACCCCGCCGGCAAAAGGCACGTGCGAGGCCCGCGACCAGCAGCGACTTGCCCACGTCCGAGCCCGTACCCTGGAACATGATCGCGCGAGCGGTCATCGATCTGAGACACCATTCCGCCACCCGTCATCCCGGACGGTTGCAAGCCGATCCGGGATCTCGACCGGATGCGCCGAGCCCGCTGCGAAGATCCCGGGTCGCGCCGCCGTGCCGGAGGCGCGCGCCGCCAGCACGACCGCACGTCCGGGATGCCGGGTGAGGGGAGCCGGCCAGACCATCTAGAACTCGATACCCTTCTGCGCCTTCACTCCGGCCTTGAAGTGGTGCTTGACGAGTGTCATCTCGGTCACCAAGTCGGCGGCCTCGATCAGCTCGGGCTTGGCGTTGCGGCCGGTGACGACGATGGTCAGGTCCTCGCGCCTCGCCCGCAGCGCCGCCACCACCTCTGCGAGCGGCAGGTGATCGTAGCGCAGCGCGATGTTGAGCTCGTCGAGCACGAGCAGACGGATCGAAGGTTCCGCCATCAACTGCTTGGAACGCTGCCATGCCCGCTCCGCGGCTTGCACGTCGCGCTCGCGATCCTGCGTCTCCCAGGTGAACCCATCACCCAGCGTCTCCCAGACGATCTGGTCGCCGAAGCGCGCGGCAGCGTTACGCTCGCCGATCTCCCAGGCGCCCTTGCCGAACTGCACGACGCCGACCCGGTAGCCATGGCCGAGCGCGCGCAGCACCAGGCCGAACGCCGCCGTCGACTTGCCTTTGCCCGCTCCGGTGTGGACCATCAGGATGCCGCGCTCCTCGGTCTTCTCCGCCACCTCGGCGTCCTGGACGGCTTTGCGCTTCTCCATCTTGGCCTTGTGGCGCGCGCGCTCGGCCTCGGTCATGTCGGTCATGGATCACTCGATCTTCAGGTCGCTCAGCCGCACGGCGAGCGAAGGCGCCAGATGCGGAGACAGGAGTTTTCGCGCCGTGTAGTCTTTCACGCTGGCGTAGCTGGTGCCGCGCGGGTCGAGATGCACCGTCGTGACGAGCTTGACCGCGTCGATCACCCAGTACTCGCGCACGCCAAACGCCGCATACTCCCGGGCCTTGAACAGCTTGTCGTACTTGAGGCTCGAGTCCGCGACCTCGACGACAAGCAGCACTGTCTCCCCCCGCACATCGCGCCGGCGGATCGAGGACGGATAGAAGATGAAGTCGGGCTCCGGCTCATCGTTGTCGCTCAGATGCAGCGGCGTCTCTTGGGCAACCCTCAGCTCAGGCGGCCTCCTCTTGATCCAGAAATCGCCGAGTACAACCTTGAGATCCTCGTGGTGATTGCCCTTGGCCGCCATGGCAATCAAATCCCCTCCGATCAGCTCGAATCGTTCACCGTGCTCGACGATGCCGGCTTCGATCATCCGCTGGATCTCATCGGCTGACCATTTGCGGCGCGGCAGGCCGTCACCGGCCTGGGTCGTGCCGGGACGCCGGTAGAGCGGCTGCTGTGGGCGGAGCATCTCGTTCATGGGGTCGACACTACCACAGTGGGAATCGGCCCGGTAGCACCTGCCTTGGCCCGGGCGACGCCCGTTAATCGATCTTCAGGTCGCTGAGCCGTACCGCGAGCAGAGGCGCATGGAGCGGTGTCAGGAGTTTTCGCGCCGTGTGGTCCTTGACGCTGGCGTAGCTGGTGCCACGCGGGTCGCGGTGCACCGTCGTCACAAGCCGCACGGCATCGACGACCCAGTACTCACGCACGCCGTAGGAGGCATAGAGAGGCATCTTGATCTGCCGGTCGTGCCTGAGACTCGAGCCGGAGACCTCTACAACCAGCAGCACCGTGTCGCCACGCACATCGGGAGCGAGAGTCGAGGATGGATAGACGATGAACTCGGGCTCCGGCTCGTCGTGATCGCCGAGGTGCAGGACCGTCTCCTGGGCCACCATCAGCTCGGGCGGCCGTTTCTTGATCCAAAAATCGCACAGCGCAATTTTCATCAACTCGTGGTGCCTGCCCCTGGCCGCCATGGCTATCAGATCCCCTCCGATCAGCTCGAATCGTTCACCGTGCTCGACGATGCCGGCTTCGATCATCCGCTGGATCTCATCGGCTGACCACTTGCGACGCGGCAAGCCATCGCCAGCCTGCGTCGTGCCGGGACGGTGATAGAGCGACTGTGGCGGGCGAGACATCTCGTTCATGGAAGGACCAGTAGCACGACAGCAAAGTCATTTCACCTGCAGCGGCAGCCCCGCCACCATCAGCACGACACGATCCGCTCTCGCCGCCACCATCTGATTGAGGCGCCCCTGCGCATCGCGGAAACGCCGGCCGAGCGGCGTCTGCGGCACGATCCCGAGCCCGACCTCGTTGGCGACGACGGCGAGGGGCGCCGGGCACGCGACGAGCGCTGCCATCAGCGCCTCGCTTGCTGCCTCGACCTCGCGACCGCCCAGCATCACGTTGGACAGCCAGAGCGTCAGGCAATCGATCAGCATCGGGTTTCCGCGAGCACCTTCGCGGCTGACCGCCTCGGCGAGCGCGAGCGGCGCCTCGACCGTCGCCCAACCCTCTCCCCTCCGCGCCCGGTGCTCGGCGATCCGCTCCGCCATCTCCGCATCGAGCGTCTGCGC
>JANNSW010000336.1:0-3176 GCA_031403055.1 Hyphomicrobiaceae bacterium
GGCCGGTTGAAGGCGAGCACATAGGGCATGAAGGTGCCATTGGTCAGGCCATGGTGGGTGTTGTAGAGCCCGCCGACCGGATGGGAGAGCGAGTGGATGGCGCCGAGCCCCTTCTGGAACGAGACCGCGCCCATGGCGCCGGCGCTCATCATGTTGGCGCGGGCATCGATGTCGCCGGGCGTCTGCACGGCCTTGGCGAGGTTCTCCTTGACCAGCCGCATCCCCTCGATGGCGATGCCGGCCGACATCGGATGATAGGTCGGCGCGCAGAAGGCCTCCAGGCAATGGGCGAGCGCGTCCATGCCGGTGCCGGCGGTGAGCCTGGCGGGCAGCGGCACCGTCAGCTCGGGATCACAGATGGTGACGACGGGGAGCATCCTGGGATGGAAGATGATCTTCTTCTCATGCGTCACCTCGTTGGTGACGACCGCCGCGCGGCCGACCTCCGAGCCGGTTCCCGCCGTCGTCGGCACCGCGATCACCGGCGCGATCTTGCTCGCGTCCGCCCGCGTCCACCAGTCGCCGACGTCCTCGAAGTCGAACACCGGGCGGGTCTGTCCGGTCATGAAGGCGACGAGCTTGCCCTGGTCGATCGCCGAGCCGCCGCCGATCGCGATCACGCTGTCGTGCCGGCCCTTGGCGTAGACGGCGAGGCCTTCCTTCATGTTGGACTCGGTCGGGTTCGCCACCACGTTCGCCCACACCGCTGCTTTCAGGCCAGCCGCCTTGCAGCTCTCGAGCGCCTTGCCGATGACGGGCAGCCTGGCGAGGCCTGGATCGGTCACGATCAGCGGCGCCATCATGCCATTGCTCCTGGCCGCCTCGCCCAGCTCGGCGATGCGGCCGGGCCCGAACAGGATGCGGGTCGGATAGCTCCAATTGGTCTTCGTCGGCTTGCTCAACATCGGCGTGCTCGCTGGTCGGGTGTGAACTCGGATGGAATGGCGCTGGGGATGGCGGTCGCAATCCGCCCTTGCCTATTCGCCATTCGGCCGCACTTGGCAAGAGGCCAGAGCACCGCCGTGCCGGATGGCAAGGCCTGCTCGAATGGCCCTTTCGATCATCGGCTACATGTAGACATTCATCGGGGGCAGCGACATGGCGCAATACGAAGCTTTGTGAGCAAGGGGCGGCGCCTGTGAAATCTGCGAGCCTGGCGTTGCGAGTTGGTGTATTCTGCTGTCCCTTAGGTTGCGAGGCGCCATGCAGGACGATCGCTTCGAGTGGGACGATGCCAAGGCGGCAGAGAACGAGGACAAGCACAAGGTCACATTCGAGCTGGCGCGCCTGGTGTTCGATGATCCCTATGCCGAAGCATCGCCAGACGACATGGCCGAAGGCGAGCATCGGATGGTGACGATCGGCGATGGCGGGGGCGTCGTGCTCATGGTGATTTCGACGGAGCGGAACGGCCGGACGCGCATCATTTCGGCCCGAAGGGCAACACGACATGAACGGCGACGACTTGAGGAAGGATATGGCCCGAGCGCTCGCGCTGACCGATGAGGAAATAGAGGCGGCGGCATGCGCGGACCCCGACAATCCTCCGCGCTCATCAGAGCAGCTCGCCCGGTTTCGCCGGGTGCCGGCTGTCCAGCGCATCCGCCGCAAGCTCGGGCTCAGCCAGGAGGCGTTTGCCGAGCGCTTCCGCATCCCGCTCGGGACCGTCAGGGATTGGGAGCTGCACCGCAGTGAGCCCGACCAGTCGGCCAAGGCCTACCTCGCAGTGATCGACCAGGAGCCCGAGACTGTGGTTCGAGCGCTGAGCTTGGCGGCCGAGTGAGCGAGCAAGCCGGAAGCGCTGAAGGTCCGGCGTTCACAGCTCTGCTCTGAATTGACGAATAAAAATGAACCCAATGCCCCTTCCGGCACCGCAGCGGCTTTTGGCGGTTGCGACCGGGAAGGGATTGCGCTCTTCCCGGTCACGGCCGCCAGCTCCACGCCCTACTTTCTTCGCGGCCCGCTGCGATGGAAAGCTCAGGTCAAAAGGCCTTTCCGATGATAGGTTACATGTAACTGTGCATGGGAGACACGATCATGGCCTCTCCATCAGGTCCCAAGCCCTCGCGCGTGAAGGTGCGCGAGCATCGCGAGCGGTTGCGCGGCCAGGGCCTGCGCCCGATTCAGATTTGGGTGCCTGACGTGCGTTCACCCACCTTCCGCTCCGAGGCGCATCGCCAGTCGCTGGCCGTCGCCGCCAGCGCCCAAACGCGGAAAGATCAGGCGTTCATCGACGCGGTCTCCGCCATCGGATCCGAGGAAGGCGGCGATTGATGAGGCGGGGCGAGATCTGGACCGTATCGGGGGGCAAGGACTAAGCAGACTTTCGTTGGAAGACCAACGAATGCCTGCTTGGATTCTTTTGTTTTCGCAGAGTTTTATCGCCAAACCGGGAAGACCACTTTGGCGAACTCTGCTTAGGCCGGCAAACCGCGCCCGGTGGTCATCGTCCAGGACGACAGCTTCGAGGGCACCGACTCCATCACCATCTGCGCCTTCACCACGGATGAAACCGACGCGCCGCTGTTTCGCCTGCCGGTCGCGCCCAACGATCGCAATGCACTGCGCGCCCCCTGCCGCATGATGGTGGACAAGATCACCACCGTCCCCAAGACCAAGGTCGGGGCGCGCGTCGGCAGGCTCGATGACGAGGATATCCTGCGGCTCAATCAGGCCATGCTGGTGGTCCTCGGATTGGCGGTTTCGCCGAGGGCAGGCCGGAAGAAATGAAGGGCCGGCGTTCGCAGCTCTGCTCTGATGTGGCGGATGGGGAGGGATTCGAACCCGCATCCTTGGTCGGCCTGCGCTCGGGCGCAGGCCTGGAACCGGGGGTTCGCATTCCCTCCCGGCCGCTGGACTTGGCGAACGTCATTGGCGGTTGGGGAGGGATTCGAACCCCCGGTGGGTTTGCGCCCACGCCGGTTTTCAAGACCGGTGCCTTAAACCACTCGGCCACCCATCCGGACGAGATGAGCGTCTAGCCCCTGCCCGCCATCCGGGCAAGCGCCAGCAAGTCCTCACCCCATCGCCCGCCGCAAATTCTCGTCCACCCGATCGAGAAACCCGGTGGTGGAGAGCCAGGGCTGGTCGGGGCCGACCAGCAGCGCCAGGTCCTTGGTCATGGCGCCGGCTTCGACCGTGTCGACGCAGACCATCTCCAGCGTATCGGCGAACCT
>JANNSW010000337.1:0-3044 GCA_031403055.1 Hyphomicrobiaceae bacterium
CCGGCGTGGCTCGCGCAGATGCGCAATGCCCTTCTGCTCGACGAAGCGCGTGGTCGCGGCCCACAAATGATCGCCATAGAGGAAGGGCGCGAACGGCTCGGCCTCGAGGCCTGCGAGCGGCGCGATCTCGAACTCGGGATCCGGCTCATGGAAGTAGGGAACCGAGAAGCGCTCAAGGCCGGAGCCGGCAACGCGGTGCTCGGTGGCGCGGACCCGCCCGCCGGTCCAGCGCTCGAGCACCTTGCCGAAATTGATCGCGAGCGTGCCCTCCTCGGGCGGCACTGTCACCCAGACCCCCTCGCGCGTGCGCGCCTGCAGCCCTGCGACGCCGTCCTGGGCGAGCAGCGTCAGGAAGCCCGAATCCACATGCGCCGCATTGTTGAGCAACCGGCCATCGTCTGCCGTGTACTTCTCGCGCGCCATCTCGCCGAAGGATTCGGGCGGGCGGACCGGATAGCGGGTCAATCTCAGCGTCGAGATGCCGTTGGCAAATGCAGCATCGAAGCTCGTCTCCGGGAGCCCGAGGCCGCGCGCGATCGATCGCATCAGCACGGCTCCTGTCCGTTCCATGGCGCGATAATAGGTGCCGACCGCCGCATGCCACCCGGGCAGCGCTGCCTCCGAAGGTATCGGCGTCGGCTCGGTCAGTGGATCACCCGGCCGGACCCGCTCGGGATAGACCACGTCCGGGCCGAGATCGGTGCCTTCCTTGTAGGTCGCGAAGCCATTCTGCAGTGGGAACCAGCCGCGATAGACGTTCGGCCGCGATCGGTCGAAGGCCCAGCGCCACATCTTGCGCTTCTCCTCGTCAGGCAACGCGAAGATCGACAGCAGTTGGCGCCGAAGCACCGGCGAGAGCGCATCGCCCGGCACGCCGTGCACCGTCATGAAGCCAGTATCGGCGGCGACCTTGCGAATGGTCGCGTCGGTTGCCTCCTGCGCCGGCCCCGACGGCCCGAACAATGGTGCGATGTCGATTTTCGGAATCATGGGATTCTCCATGCTTGCCGCCACGGCGGCACCCAACGCACCTCAGAGGCAGATTGCGCCCGATCGCTTCACGTACCAAGCCATTCAGCCGCAGCCATGACGCATATCTTCGTTGCGGCGACCAGGGCTCGCCAGCGTCGCCGAGCTCTGTATCATGCCCACTCTAGTGGTCCAAATCCGACATTTGCATCCGCTGGCAGCACGCGCCCGAGCAAATGTCGGATTTACAAGGACCACTAGCAACTTTATGATTCTAGTGGAGCTTTTGAATTTGACATTTGATTTCGAGCCTCGCGGCAACCGGGACTCAAATGTCAAATTCGCTCCACTAGTTACGGAGGACCACATGGC
Organism: Hyphomicrobiaceae bacterium; assembly: GCA_031403055.1. GTDB lineage: Bacteria > Pseudomonadota > Alphaproteobacteria > Rhizobiales > Hyphomicrobiaceae > JANNSW01. The sequence goes on from JANNSW010000337.1 coordinate 1,342, forward strand.
CAAGCCACGAACTTTGCAGGCGAGCACCGGGGTTGCCATGCATCTCCGCCGCGGTCAGACGCTCACCATCGTCAACACCTTCGGCAGCCAGGTCATCGATTGCTGGGCCTTCAAGCAGGGCGACCCGTCCGAGTTCATGTCGATGCCGCACTGCCGCAATGCCTGGTTCCGGATCGCACCACGCGTCGGGGACGCGCTGGTGACCAATCTGCGCAATCCGATCCTCAGCCTCACCGAGGACACCTCGCCCGGCGTGCACGACACACTGGTGCCGAGCTGCGACGAGAAGCGCTACCGCCAGCTCGGCTTCGAGGGGCACGCGAGTTGCACCGGCAATTTCAACAGTGCGCTGAAGGCGATCGGGATCACGCCCCCGCCAATCCTGCCGGCCATCAATCTCTTCATGAACGTGCCGATCCAGGCGAATGGCACGATCGGCATCACGGCGCCGGTGAGCCGGCCGGGTGACAAGGTGACGCTGAGGGCCGAGATGGATTGCACCGTCGCGCTCTCGGCCTGCCCGCACGACGTGCAGCCCTTCATGCTGAACGGCCGCGACTGCACGCCGCGCGACGTCGACTACATCGTGTCCGACTGAGACGCAGCACGAATGGCCTGCCAGACCCGGAACGGCGTTGCCGGCATCTGGATAGCGGTGACGCCGAGCGGGCGCAGGGCGTCGATGATCGCATTGATCACGGCTGGCGGCACACCGACCGTCCCGGCCTCGGCGCAGCCCTTGACGCCGAGCGGGTTCCTCGCCGTCGGCACGGGATGGGTTTGCGTCGAGAATGAAACCAGGTCGCAGGCTCGCGGCAGCGCATAGTCGAGGAGCGATCCCGACAGCAGCTGGCCGGACTCGGGATCGTGCACGACCTCCTCCAGCAGCGCCTGCCCGATGCCCTGGGCGAGCCCGCCATGGATCTGCCCTTCGACGACCGTGTGGTCGATCACCGTCCCCACGTCATCGACCGCCGTCACCGCGATCAGCTCCACCTCCCCGGTCGAAGGGTCGACCTCGACCTCGCTCACGTGGCAACCACCCGGATAGGTCCAGTCGGGCGGCTCGACGAAAGCCGTCTCGTCGAGCCCGGGCGCGATCCGCCCCAGCAGCCGGGCGGGAAGGCGATAGGCGGCCCTCGCAACCTCGGCGAAGGCGATGCCCCGATCGGTCCCGCGTACCAGGAGTTGGCCGTTCGCCAGCACGATGTCGTCGGGGCCTGCCTCGATCAGCTCGGCCGCAATCGCCCGCATCTTCACGACGATCCGCTCCGCGGCCTCATGGATCGCGGAGCCGGCCAGGGCGAGCGAGCGCGAAGCGAATGTGCCGCGGCCGATCGGGGCCGTGTCGGTGTCGCCCTGGACGAAGCGAATGCTAGCCGGATCGATGCCGAGCCGGTCGGCGAGGAGGCGGGTCAGCACGGTCTCGTGCGACTGGCCGTGACTGTGGGTGCCGACGGCGAGCACGACGCCACCTGACGGCAGCACATGCACCCGCGCCGCCTCGTAGCTGCCCCCGCGGGCGCCTTGGCTTGCCAGCACATGCGATGGGCTGCCGCCCGCGATCTCGACATAGGTCGACAGACCGATGCCACGATGACGGCCACGGGACAGCGCGTGCGCGCGCCTCGCGGGAAAGCCCGCCCAGTCCGCGGCCGCGAGCGCTCGCTCGAGCATGGCCGGATGATCGCCGCAATCGATCG
>JANNSW010000338.1:0-4613 GCA_031403055.1 Hyphomicrobiaceae bacterium
TTTCCCGTAGGTTGAGTCGAGGCCGGATGAAATCCGGGCGGGACCCAACAGACTATGAGCGCGGAGCTCAATATTGCACGGGGATTTTGAGAACGATCGAGCGCTTCGCGCACTCCTTTCCTGTTGGGTTACGCCGCGCCCGCGGCGCTTGCTCAACCCAACCTACAGTAGGAGCTTCCTTCCGCAACAGGTCAATCGCGTCGATCGTTTCGCCGCGCCGGGCGCGGTCGGTCTTCCACAGCTCCGGACATGCCCACGATAGTCCGCACGGGCGCGAGCTGCAAGCGAACGGGAAACGATCCGGCCGAAGCCGCTGACGGGTGGGGTGCTGGCTGAGGGCTCGGCAGTAGGTCGCACTGAGCCCGGCCTACCCTTCCCCGGTGGCCGCGGCCTTGGCGGCCAGGCGCCGGTCGAGGTAGTCGCCGACGGTGCCCATCAGGGCATCGACCCGGTCCTCGAAGAAGTGGTTCGCCTCGGGCACGATCCGGTGCTCGATGGCGATGCCGCGCTGGGTCTTCAGCTTGGCGGCAAGCTCGGCGACCGATGCCGACGGCACCACCCGGTCGCGCTCGCCATTGACGAAAAGCCCGGAAGAGGGGCATGGCGCGAGGAAGGAGAAATCGTAGAGATTGGCGGGTGGAGCGACGGCGACGAAGCCCTCGATCTCGGGCCGGCGCATCAGCAGTTGCATGCCGATCCAGGCGCCGAACGATACGCCCGCGATCCAGCAATGGCGGGCGTCGGCATTGTAGATCTGCAGCCAGTCGAGCGCGGAGGCAGCGTCGGCCAACTCGCCGGGTCCATTGTCGAACACAGCCTGCGAGCGCCCGACGCCACGGAAATTGATCCGCAGCACCGAAAACCCCCGCTGCGCGAACGCATAATAGAGGTGGTACACGATCTGGTTGTTCATCGTGCCACCGAACTGGGGGTGCGGGTGCAGGACGAGGGCGATCGGCGCACGTGCCGTCGGCTCGTGGTGATAGCGAGCTTCGAGCCGGCCATCCGGGCCGTTGATGGTGACTTCGGGCATGATTTGCGTGGGTTATCCGGTTGAGGGGAAAGGCCTGGGCAGCATCAGCCTGCCGTCGGTTCCGCCACGGAGGAGGCCGCAGCAGAATGATACTTGACTGCGGCGCTCGGGATTAATATACCCCAGTCCAGCAAGTTTAGAATGGTTACAGACAAGGGCGGTCGGCCTGGGTTCCAGGGTGCGCGGTGATAGCACACCCGACCGGGTCCGATGCAAGTTTTTCCGTCGGGCGTGCCACAGATAGTACGCGACGGGGCAAGCGTCTCCTTGGAGCGAGATTGCGATGGAGCTGAATACCAAGGGCCGTTATGCGGTGATGGCCATGGCCGATCTCGCCAAGCATGGCGGGCACGGCTCGGTGCCACTGACTGCCATCGCCGAGCGCCAGCAGATCTCGCTCGCCTATCTGGAGCAGATCTTCCAGCGGCTGCGACGGGCAGGCCTCGTCGACAGCGCGCGCGGCCGCAGCGGCGGCTACCAATTGGCGCGAGGCCCCGACGAGATCACGGTCGCCGCGATCATGCAGGCGGTCGACGAGCCGGTCGAGATGACACGCTGCATGCTGGATGGCCTGGCTGGATGCGTCGGCAGCGCCAAGTGCCTGACCCACGACCTCTGGCGCGCACTCGGCGATCACATCCTCGCCTTCCTGTCGCGGGTAACGCTGCGCGACGTGCTGGAGGGCGAGCCCGGACGCATCGCCATGCCGATGCTGTCGGCGCGTGAACCGGGCCCGGTCGAGGTTGCCGCTGAATGACCCGCGAGCGCACCTACCTCGACCACAATGCATCCTCGCCGCTGCGGCCGGAAGCCCGCGCGGCGTTGCTCGCCGCGCTCGATCTCGCCGGCAACCCGTCCTCGGTTCATGCCGAAGGCCGCGCGGCGCGCGCCATTGTCGAGCGATCGCGCGAGGAGGTTGCCAAGCTCGCCGGAGTCTCCGCCCGGCAGGTCGTGTTCACCAGCGGCGGCACGGAAGCGCTCAACTGGGTGCTGCGCTCGGGCTTCGACACCATCATCGCCTCCGCGCTCGAGCACTATGCGGTGCTGGCGGCCGTGCGGGCGAGCGGGGCAAACGCGATCGAGCTGCCCGCGACCCGCGACGGCGTGATCGATCTCAGTGCGCTGGAGCGCATGCTCACGTCCTGCAAGGACAAGGGCCGCTCCGCGCTGGCGCTGCAGGTCGCAAACAACGAGACCGGCGCCATCCAGCCGCTCGCCGAGGCCGCGCGGATGGCGAAAACCGCCGGTGTCGTGGTGGTCGCCGATGCGGTGCAGGCCGCCGGCAAGCTACCGCTCGATATGTCGGCACTCGGCGCCGACTATCTGGCGCTTTCCGCCCACAAGCTCGGCGGTCCCAAGGGGATTGGTGCGCTGGTGATCGCCGAAGGGCGCTACGCGACGGCCCATCTCGCCGGCGGCGGCCAGGAGGGCAACCGGCGCGCCGGCACCGAGAACGTCGCGGGCATTGCGGGCTTTGGCGCCGCGGCCAATGCCGCAGTCCGCGACCTCGCCCGCAGCGAAGGTCTCGCACGGCTGCGCGGCCGGCTGGAGCGCGGCGTGAAGCGGGCGACGCCGGCCGCCGAATTCATCGCCGATCGGGTCCGCCGTCTTCCCAACACCAGTTGCATCGCGTTGGCTGGCACGACGGCGGAGACCCTCGTCATTCAGCTCGACCTCGCGGGGCTGGCCGTCAGTGCGGGCGCGGCCTGCTCGTCGGGCAAGGTCGCCCGCAGCCGGGTGCTGGATGCGATGAAGCTCGGCAGCGATCTTGCGCGCTCCGCCATCCGTATCTCATTGGGCTGGAGCACGCACGAAGCCGACGTGGAGAGATTTATCGCCGCCTGGTCCTCGGTCACCGCGCGTCACGCGACGCGCAGGGTGGCCTGAGGCCGGCGGTAGAAGCAGTCAAGTCGAAGGTGAAGGTCATGGCCGCAGTTCGCGAAACCGTCGAGCAGGTGAAGCGGATCGACGTCGATCAGTACAAGTACGGATTCGAGACCAAGATCGATACCGTGAAGGCCCCCAAGGGCCTGTCCGAGGATATCGTGCGCTTCATCTCGGCCAAGAAGGGCGAGCCCGAATGGATGCTCGACTGGCGGCTCGAGGCCTATCGCCGCTGGCGGGGGATGGAGGAGCCCACCTGGGCCAAGGTCTCCTACCCGAAAATCGATTTCGAGGACCTCTACTACTATGCGGCTCCGCGTTCGAGCGAGGGGCCCAAGAGCCTCGATGAGATCGATCCGGAGCTGCTGCGGACTTACGCCAAGCTCGGCATTCCGCTGAAAGAGCAGGAGATCCTCGCGGGCGTGAAGAAGGGAGCACCCGCCGTCGCGGTCGACGCGGTGTTCGATAGCGTGTCGGTGGTCACGACCTTCAAGCATACGCTGCGCAAGGCCGGCGTCATCTTCTGCTCGATCTCGGAAGCGCAGCGCGAGCACCCCGAGCTGGTGCGGAAGTATCTGGGCTCGGTGGTGCCGCAGTCGGACAATTTCTATGCCGCCCTCAACGCCGCCGTGTTCTCGGATGGCTCGTTCGTCTACGTGCCTGAAGGCGTGCGCTGCCCGATGGAGCTGTCGACCTATTTCCGCATCAACGCGGAGAACACCGGCCAGTTCGAGCGCACCCTCATCATCGCCGAGAAGGGCTCCTATGTCAGCTACCTCGAAGGCTGCACGGCGCCGACGCGCGACGAGAACCAGCTCCACGCGGCCGTGGTCGAGCTGATTGCCCATGACGACGCGGAGATCAAGTACTCGACCGTGCAGAACTGGTATCCGGGCGACAAGAACGGCAAGGGCGGCATCTACAATTTCGTCACGAAGCGGGGCGATTGCCGTGGCCGCAACTCGAAGATCTCCTGGACCCAGGTCGAGACCGGGTCTGCCATCACCTGGAAGTACCCGAGCTGCATCCTGCGTGGCGACGGCTCGCGGGGCGAGTTCTATTCGATCGCGGTGTCGAACGGCTATCAGCAGGTCGACAGCGGCACCAAGATGATCCACCTGGGGAAGAACACGTCGTCGCGCATCATCTCCAAGGGCATCGCCGCGGGCCATTCGCAGAACACCTATCGCGGTCTGGTATCGGCCCATCGCAAGGCGAGCGGCGCGCGCAACTTCACCAACTGCGATTCGCTGCTGATCGGCGACAAGTGCGGCGCCCATACCGTGCCCTACATCGAGGCCAAGAACGCCAGCGCCCATTTCGAGCACGAGGCGACGACCTCGAAAATCTCCGACGACCAGCTCTTCTATTGCCTCCAGCGTGGGCTGTCGGGGGAGGAGGCGATCGCACTCATCGTCAACGGCTTCGTGCGCGACGTGCTGCAACAATTGCCGATGGAGTTCTTAGCCGAGACACAGAAGCTGATCGGGATTAGTCTAGAGGGCAGTGTCGGCTGAAGCCCGTGAGGGATGGAGGGCCGACGGACAGGTGCGCAGGCATGCCACAACGAGCAGAGTCGATAGGGAAGAAGCGTCAAGCGGAGGATTTTCGTCGTGCGTGATAGTGGGGAGTTTGGAACGGCAAGACTGGTCGCAAAGCTCAGGCGCGAGATCGACGAGGGCGAGTTGAGGCGGCG
>JANNSW010000339.1:0-15254 GCA_031403055.1 Hyphomicrobiaceae bacterium
CCCAGCACCACGACCTTGGCCGGCGCCACGCCCGGCACGCCGCCGAGCAGCACCCCGCGCCCGCCCTGCGCCTTCTCCAGGCAATGCGCGCCCGACTGGATCGACATGCGCCCCGCCACCTGGCTCATCGGCGCCAGCAACGGCAGGCCGCCGCGGGGCGAGGTCACGGTCTCGTAGGCGATGCAGACGGCGCCCGACTTGACGAGGTCCTTGGTCTGCTCGGGATCGGGAGCCAGATGCAGATAGGTGTAGAGAATCTGGCCCTCGCGCAGCATCTTGCGCTCGCCCGCCTGCGGCTCCTTCACCTTCACGATCATGTCGGCCTTGGCGAAGATCTCGGCCGCGTTGTCGATGATGGCAGCGCCGGCCTTGGCATAGTCGGCATCGCTGGCGCCGATGCCGGAGCCGGCGTTCCTCTCCACCAGCACCTTGTGGCCGTGGTGAACCGCCTCGCGCACCGATGTCGGCGTCATGCCGACACGGTACTCGTTGTTCTTGATCTCCTTAGGAACGCCGATCAGCATGACGTACAATCCTCCCGGGCGGGCCGCGACGGGCCTCGATTGATTGGTGTTTTCCAGCAAGTACCGGCTCGCTCCGATCCATTCTAGGTCCAGAGCCGGCGCGAGGGCGGTGCCAGCGCTTTTGGCCGGCCTGTCGCCTGTCACGGCTCGTATACCTGTCCATGCCGAGCATGAACAGCCCCGCGCCGGCGATCAGCGCGTTGCCCGCCAGCGCCTTGATGCCGGGAATATCGCCCAGGATCATCCAGCTGAACAGCATCGCCCAGAGCATCGCGCTGTACTCGAACGGAGCGATGAAGCTCACCTCCGCCAGCCGATAGGGCATGGTGAAAAGGATCATCAGCAGCCCGGTTGAAAGGCCGATGGCAATCAGCAGCGCCAGGTCCCAGGTGGTCGGCATGACCCACGGTCCCGTCAGATAGGCGATGCTCGCGTGGCCGCCGGTCTCGAGCCAGCCGAAGCCGAAAATCAGCGAAAGGATGAGCGCGGTCAGCAGGAAGAAAAGGTTCAGATAGAAGGCCAGCACGCTCGTGGGCACCGATGGCCCGAGCGGCCCGATCATCAGATTGCCGATCGCATAGCAGACGGCGCAGAAGATCCCCAGCAGCGAGGCCGGCTCGAACACCGCCGAGCCCGGCTGCACGATGATGGTGACGCCAAGGAAGCCGAATACGACCGCCACCAGCCGATACCACCGCACCGGCTCGCCCAGCAGCGGGCCGGCCAGGATCGCGACGATCAGCGGCATGGTGAAGTAGAGCGCGACCGCTTCCGGGAACGGCATCGCAGCCGCCGTCGCATAGAAGCAGACGCTGGCGATGGCAACCACCAGCGACCTGAGCGAGATGTAGGCCCAATCCGTGCTGGCGAGCGCGCTCAAGCCGCGCGTCTCGTAGAGCAGAAAGCCGATCACGACCGGCATGGCGGCAAGCGAGCGGATCGTCTGCATCTCGTGGAACGGATAGGCTCCACTCATGCCCTTGAGCGTCGTATCCTGCAGGGTGGTGATCAGCACGGCCGAGAGGATCAGAACAACGGCGGTCGTCTTGCGGCTGAGACCCATCATGGGGTTTCACCTGCAATCGCTCCCGTGCGGCGGTCCATCACGATCATGAAGAGGCCCGCAGCCACGATTACGGCCGAGCCGATCCACGTAGCAGGCCCTGGGAAATCGCCAAACAGCAATAGGCCGAAGACAACGGCCCAGAACATGCTGGTGTACTCGAACGGCGCGACGAAGCTGGCTTCGGCATATTTGTAGGCGCCGCTGAACAATGGCATGGCGAGCGAGCCCAGCACCGCTATCGCGGCAACGATCGGGATGTCACCGGCCGGTGGAACGATCCATGGCCGGGTGAGGAATCGAATGCTCTTGTTCTCGACCTCGGTTGGAGCCCATGCCCAGAACACCAGCGCCAGCACGATGCAGACGCAAAGATAGACGAGGTTCTGGTGGAACGCCATCACCGCGGGCGGCACGTGCCGGCCGAGCGGGCGGCCCATCAGCTGGCCGACGCCGTAGCTCGCCGCCGACAGCAGTGCGAGCAAGGCCGCAGGATCCGCCAAACCAGCGACCAGCGTCATCGGCTGACTGAGATCGGCATCCTTCTGCAGCATGACGAGCACACCGAGAAACCCGGCAACGATCGCGAGCCAGCGCGCGGCCCCGACGCGCTCACCGAGCACGGGCGCCGCCAGTGCAGCAACGAAGAATGGCATGGTGAAATAGATCGTCACCACATCGGCGAGTGGCAGCGCCGCGAAGGCGAGCGCAAACGACATGAAGCCGACGAACAGGATCAAGCCGCGCAACAGCGCGAGCCCGATATAGGGCGTGGCGAGCGAGCGGATTCCGCCCTGAGTGAGAACGATCGACATAATGATCGGCACCGCCGCCGCCGATCGGATCACCAGCAGCTCGTGGATCGGATAGCCCCCGCTCAGATACTTCATCAGCGAGTCCTGCGACGTCGCGCACAGTACCGCCGCGCAGGCGAGCACGGCCGCGAGCATGCGGTTGTCGCGGTGGACGAGGGGCGCGGTCCGGCCAATGGTTGGGGTCATGCGGATCGCCGCGCGCCCTTGCATTCCTCGGCGATCAGCTCCGCAAGCAACCGGATGCCCGGCTCGATGCGCCGCTCCTCGATCGAGGAAAAGGCGAGGCGGAAGTAATTCCTCGGCTTTGCAGGCCCGCCGAAATAGACCTCGCCCGGCTCGATCACGACGCTTCTCCTGCTCGCAGCATCGGCCAAGCTCTGGCTGTCCAGCCCCGCTGGCCCGCGCACCCAGAAGCTCGTCCCCCCAAAACTCGGTTGGCGGGCCGAAGCCGGCAAATGTCTTGCGAGCGCCTTGCCCATCGTCTCCCAGCGCACGCGATAGGCACGGTGCAACCGCCGGATCAAGGTATCGTGATGGCCGAGCGAAAGGAACAGCGCCGCGGTACGCTGGGTGTTGTTGGGGGCATGTCTGACCATCAGGCGGCGCAAGGCTCTGGCCTCCTCGACCAGGCGCTTGGACCCGACGAGAAATCCGAGCCGCAATCCCGGAAACAGCGACTTCGACAGGCTGCCCACGTAGATCACCCGGCCTTCGTCATCGAGCGACTTCAGGGCGGGGCAGGGCTCGTTGACGTAGTTGGTCTCGAACTCGTAGTCGTCCTCGATGATCAGGAAATCATTGCGTGCCGCCAGCGCCAGCAGCGCCATCCGCCGCTCCAGCGGCATGGTCGTGGTGGTGGGAAGCTGGTGGCTCGGCGTGACGAAGGCCAGCTCGATGCCATCGAGCGCAGCCGAGAGCTCGAGCCCGTCCGTCCCGACCGGCGCGAGCTGCACGAAGGGGGTTCGCAGCGAGAGGATGTTGCGCATGTCGGCATAGCCCGGCTCCTCCATGGCAACGCGCGTAGCCGGACCGACCAGCAGTGTAGCGAGCAGATAGAGCGCGTGCTGGGCGCCGAGCGTGACCAGGATCTCGTCATCGCCCGCCATGATGCCGCGCCGGGGCAGGATGCGGCGGCGGATCTGCTCGACGAGGAGGGGATCGTCCTGTGCCCAGGAATCGTTGGTCCAGCTGCCGAGCCAGCGCTTGCCCAGCGCATCGCGCGCGCATTCGCGCCACTCGTTGATCGGGAACAGGGTCTGATCGACCTGACCGTAAATGAAGGGATAGGTGTGGCTCTGCCAATCGAGGGGCTTGGTGATGTTGGCCTGCAGGCCTGGCCTGATCTGGAAGCGATCCTCCCAGTCGACACGATTGCCGGCGACCACGGGCTTCGCTTGCGCGCGCCCTTCGACCACCTCGGGGTTGACGAAATAACCGCTGCGCTCGCGCCCGATCAGATAGCCGTCGTCGACGAGCCCCTGATAGGCGAGTGTGACAGTGTTGCGCGAGACCCCGAGCGACTTGGCGAGATGCCGGCTCGACGGCAGCCGCCCGGCCGGCGGCAACTGCCCACCCAGGATCGCCGATACGAGATGCTCGCGGATTTGCGCCTGCAGACTCGTCGGCGCGGAACTCTGCAGCGAGAACAGGAGGTCGGTCATGTCTGGCCTCAGCGGGCACCCGCTTGTGGCGCTACGATAGATCCAGCGGGAAAGCTAGCGTTCTGGCCGGATCGTGACAAGCTGGTTGGATTACAGCTGGTTGGATTACATCCGTATTCGGGCATGGATGTCGGTCGCCCCTCGATGCCCTGGGATCCAAACACGAGGCGCGCGCAGCCCACGTCGCACGACAGAGATCAGCAACAACCCGGGAGGATCAAATGGACCTCAGCACGCAGAACCCCACGCCCAACTCGCTCGAAGAGCATTGGATGCCCTTCACGGCCAACCGCGAGTTCAAGTCGGAGCCGCGCCTCGTCGTCAAGAGCGAGGGCATGTACCACTGGGACCACAAGGGCGGAAAGATCATCGACGGCTCATCGTCCCTCTTCAACGTCGCCTGCGGCCATGGCCGCCGCGAGATCGCCGACGCCGTCCACAAACAACTCCTGACCAACGACTATTCCGCCCCTTTCCAGGTCGGACACCCGGGATCGTTCGCGCTCGCCAAGGAGGTCGCCAAGCTGACCCCCGAAGGCATGGACCACGTCTTCTTCACCAACTCGGGCTCGGAATCGATCGACACCGCGTTGAAGATGGTGATGGCCTATCACGGTGCGCGCGGCGACCATAAGCGCCACCGGTTCGTGTCGCGCGAGCGCGCATATCACGGCGTGAACATCGGCGGCGTATCGCTTTCCGGCATGATCCGCAATCGCGAGAGCTTCCCCGGCGTCATGCCCTATGTGGCACTGATGCGGCACACGCACATCCCCGAGAACAAGTTCACGCGCGGCCAGGGCGAGCACGGCGGCATCGAGCTCGCCAACGACCTCGAGCGGATTGCCATGACCTACGGCCCCGGCACGATCGCGGCTTGCTTCGTCGAGCCGGTCGCCGGCTCCACCGGCTGCCTCGTGCCGCCCAAGGGCTATCTCGAGCGCTTGCGCGAGATCTGCGACAAGCACGGCATTCTCCTGGTGTTCGACGAGGTCATCACGGGCTTCGGCCGCCTCGGCCACCCGTTCGCGGCGCAGGCGTTCGGGGTGAAGCCCGACATCATGACACTCGCCAAGGCGATCACCAACGGCAGCCAGCCGATGGGCGCCGTGGTCGCGCGCGACGAGATCTACGAGACGATGATGGAGAAAGCCGCGCCCGGCATGATCGAGTTCTTCCATGGCTATACCTACTCGGGGCATCCGGCGGCTTGCGCTGCCGGCCTCGCGACCATGGAGATCTACAAGAAGGAAATGCTGTTCGACCGCGCCAAGAAGCTTTCGCCCTATTTCCTCGACAAGGTCTGGAGCCTGAAGGAGCTCGATATCGTCACCGATATCCGCGGCTACGGCATGATGGCGGCAATCGACGTGAAGCCCGGCAAGGCGCCGGGCCTGCGCGGCAACGAGCTGCTGAAGAAGCTGTTCTGGAACGGCCTCCACATCAAGTGGACCGGCGATTCCGCAATCATCGCCCCGGCGCTGATCTCGGAGAAGTCGCACATCGACGAGATCGTCTCCAAGCTGCGCGCGACTTTGGAGCAGGAGACGGTGTGAGCCGTCATCGGCGTGCCACAGTGCGCGCCGATGCTTCGCCGGCAGGAGCCGAATCGCTCGGCATCAGGCTCCAGCACTTTCTTCCTCTCCGTTGACGCGGGGGGTGGACGGGAGCACTAGAGTCTCCGCAACGCTCCGGAGACGTGCATGTGGGCACCGTTGGGGCGTTGATTGCATGGCATGTCGCGCTGGTGCCGGCGACTCTGCAGACGAGTTGTGAGTGAGTTGTAAAAGGGAGAGAATACGCATGACGAAGATCGAAACCCCGGCGCAGGCCAATGCCCGGGAGACTTTGCAGGTGGCGGGCGAGTTCAACCGCCGCGCCGTGCTGAAGGCGAGCGCCGCCGCCGGCGCACTCGCCGTCGCCGCTCCGCTCTATGTGAGGAATGCGCGCGCCACCTCGGGTGAGCTCAATCTGCTGATGTGGTCGGACGAGTTCCCTGATCCGGTGATCCCCGGCTTCGAGAAGGCGACCGGCATCAAGGTCAACAAGACCCCCTTCTCGCAGAACGAGGAGCAGATCAACAAGCTGCAGGCGACCGGGGGCGAAGGCTTCGACCTCTGCCAGCCGACGCGCGACCGCGCGCCCCAGTTCAAGGATCTCGGCGTGCTCGGCGCGTTCGACATGGCCAAGCTGACGAACTCGGGCAATCTGCTGCCGGCGATGCTCGAAGGCTCGCAGAGCCTTTGGACCTGGGATGGCGGCCTCTATCACCTGCCGCACTGCTGGGGCACCGAGGCGATGTCCTGGCGCACCGACAAGTGGAACCCCAAGGACCCCGCCCAGCTCAGCTACGGCGATCTGTGGGGCGAGGACGTGAAGGGCCACGTGCAGGGCCGGCCGCACTCGCTGCTGCTGGGCATCGGCCTGTGGATGGACGGCAATGGCAAGCTGCCGTCGAACCGCATGCTCGACGCCTTCAAGGATCCCGACACGATGAAGAAGATCTACGACCAGCTTCTTCCCGTCGCGATCGCCAACAAGGCCTCGATCAAGCAGTTCTGGGACAGCGCCGACAACACCAAGTCGGGCCTGCTCGAGAACGACGTCTGGATCGGCCAGACCTGGGACGGCCCCGCGCTGACCCTGAAGAAGGACGGCAAGCCCGTCACCTATCAGGCTCCCAAGGAAGGCGCGATCACCTGGCTCGACGGCCTCGCCATGCCCAAGGCCGCCAAGAACGTCGACCAGCTCTATGCCTTCATCAACTACCTGATGACGCCTGAGGTTTCCGCCCAGATCGCCGAGGGCTCGGGCTACAACCCGGTCGTCACCGGCGCCGACACCAAGCTCTCCGACGTCGCCAAGAAGAACTTCCAGGAAGCCTATCCGGGCGACAGCCTGAAGAACCTCTGGCACCGTCCCGCCGAGCCGAGCTGGTTCGGCGAGCTGCGCAGCCAGTACGCCGACAAGTTCAAGTCGGCCTGATTCGGCGCGAGCCGACGGCCCACGATAAGACCCCGGCCGGAGCGATCCGGCCGGGGTTGTTTCTTGTGCACGGCGCCGGTGCGTACGAAACCCAATTTTCGCCGCATTTCAACCGCGGCCATGCCCCAAAGATCGTTATGATTAACGATGTTGCCTCGTGGCCCGGTTCAGCGCAGAGGCTTCGGATTCAGCCCCCCAGCCCCCCCGGGGTCGAACCGTCGAGCCGGGCCACGTCGCAGTCTGAACGCCATGCTCAGTTGCCGATCGCTTCGAGGGCCGCTCCGCCGGCCCTTTTTTGTTGTCGTCGATCCACTTGCATTTGACGGCGCAGCGACCTAACCCCTCGGCTCGGTGATCCGAGCGAGGTGAAGATGTCCGACAACGCAGCCCCAACGACTCCGAGCACGACCGAGCGCCCGTTCGAGGCCGACGTCTCGCGCCTGCTCGAGCTGATGGTGCATTCGCTCTATTCGAGCCGGGAGATTTTCCTGCGCGAGCTGATCTCGAATGCCTCCGACGCCCTCGACAAGCTGCGTTACCTCGCATTGACCGAGCCCGCCCTGGTGGGCGCCGGCGGCGATCTGGCGGTCCGCATCCGCGCCAATTCCCAGACCGCAACGCTCACGATCGAGGACAACGGCATCGGCATGGACGCGGCCGAGCTCGCCCAGAACCTCGGCACCATCGCGCGCTCGGGCACCCGCGCCTTCCTCGACAACCTGCGGAACGCCAAGGACCAGAGCGGCCAGATCGGCCAGTTCGGCGTCGGCTTCTACGCCTCCTTCATGGTCGCGAGCCGGGTCGAGGTGCTGAGCCGCAAGGCCGGCAGCAAGGATGCCCATGTCTGGTCCTCCGATGGGCTCGGCGGCTATGCCATCCGGCCGGCGGACGCGATCGAGACCGCTGCCGTTGCGCGCGGCACCAGAGTGACGCTCAGCCTGAAGGAGGACGCGCACTCGTTCCTGGAGGCCGTGGAGATCGAGCGTCTCGTCCGCGCCTACTCCGACCACATCCTGTTTCCGGTGCTGCTGTGGGCCGGCAAGGGCGAGGAGCGCCAGATCAACCGGGCGAGCGCGCTCTGGGCCCGCTCGAAGCACGAGCTGTCGGCCACCGACTACCAGGAGTTCTATCAGCAGGGGCTTGGCCACTACGACGAGCCGGCAGCAACCATCCATTACCGCGCCGAAGGGCGGAGCGAGTATGCCGTCCTGTTGTTCGTGCCTGGCGCCAAGCCCTTCAACCTCTACGATGCGAACCGCAAGGGCCACGTGCGTTTCTACGTCCGGCGCGTTTTCATCTCCGACGAGGCCGAGCTGCTTCCACCCTATCTGCGCTTCATCGAAGGCGTGATCGACAGCCAGGACATGCCCCTCAACGTCTCGCGCGAGATGCTGCAGGATCGCCCGGAGGTCGCCCAGATCCGCAAGGCGGTGAGCAATCGCGTCCTCTCCGAGCTGGCGACGCTGGCCGAGAAGGACGCAGCCGCCTACCTGAAGGTCTGGGAAGCCTTCGGCGCCGTTTTGAAGGAGGGCCTCTACGAGGACCCCGAGCGCCGCGACCAATTGCTCGGGCTCGCCCGCTTTCGCTCGACCACCTCCGGCGATGGCTGGCGCTCTCTGGCTGACTATCTGGCCAGCCTGAAGGAGAGCCAGACGGCCATTTTCTATGCAACCGGCGAGACGCTGGAGAAGTTGAAGGCCAGCCCCCAGCTCGAGGGCTTTGGCGCACGCGGCGTCGAGGTGCTGCTGCTGGCCGATCCGATCGACAGCTTCTGGGTGACAGCAGCCCTCGGCTTCGACGGCAAGCCGTTCCGGTCGGTGACGAAGGGCGAGGCCGACCTGCAGGCGATCCCGCTCGAGCACCCGGCGGCAAATCCCGAGGCCACCGCGACCGCCAGCGACCTCGCGCGCGCCATCGAGCAGATCCTGAAATCGGCCGTCACCGCTGTGCGGCTGTCGCGACGGCTGGTCGAGAGCCCGGTGTGCCTGGTGGCGCCAGAAGGTGGGCCCGACCGCGAGTTGGAGCGCCTGCTCACGCGCCAAAGCCAGGGCGTGGGCCTCAATCCCGTGCTCGAGATCAACGCCAACCATGCCCTGGTGAAGGCGGCGGATGCTGCACGCTCATCTGGGAGCACCCAGCGGCTCGAGGATCTGTCGTGGCTGCTGCTCGACGAGGCACGCATCCTGGAAGGCGGCAGCCCAGCCGAGCCCGCCAAATTCGCGGAGCGCCTCAACCGGCTCCTGCTCGGGGACTGACCAGCGGCGGACGAGGGCGAAGCGGCTCTCGTCTCTACCCATTCGGTTGCATGTAGTCCTCGACCAGCGACGCGCCGATGATCGGACCAGCCTTGCCGGCCTGCAGCAGCACGGCGCAGGCATCGCCTTCCTCCGCCATCATCCCGGCCTTGGCGAGTCTGACGGTCAAAGGCTGGCCGGTCCACTCGCCGAGTGCGACGAGCTTGCGAACGATGTTGGTGTAGCTGACCTTCTGGCCGCCGTTCTCGCCGCGCTTGATCGCCACATCGGCAGAGCGAGTCACATAGGCGAGCCAAAGCGTGGCCGCACCGATCGGTGCGCCGGGTGCAGCCGTGCCCACCTCGACCACCAGCTCGTCGCCGTCGTAGCGTGTGGCGATGACGAGGCGTGATGCCGAAAGCGCCGCGTTCGTCGCCTCGATCTGACTCTCGACTGCGCTGGAGTGGCTGCCGACAGCGTGAGCGATACCGTTGATCACGATCTGGGGTGTATAGACCTGCCCATCACCACGTACCCGGGCATAGTCGCGCTGGCGCTCGCTGAATGCATGCTTTGCGAACGTGTCCTTCCAGCCGAGATAGTCCCAATAGTCGACCGGCAGCGTCAGCGCGAGCACATCAGCGCGGCCGGCAAGCGTGCCGAGATAGGCGTCCGCGGGCGGGCAGGACGAGCAACCCTGGCTCGTATAGAGCTCGACCACTGCGATCGGCGACTGTGCCGCGGCCGGCATTGCCCCGCATGCCGCAAGCGCGGCAGCGGCAACGACATTGAGCAGCATCTGTCTCACGTAGGACCCTCGAGGAGGTTCAATGGCGGATGGGATCAATCCGCCTAGGATCTGACAATACTATCGGGAACCGCCCCATCAATTGGAAATCACGTTCGGGTTACGCGGCCCGCCACTGCACCGAATTCCCACAGCTGAGGCCCGCTCCATGTGACTGCGGTTAACGAATCCTCGACAAAACGAGAATCTGGAGCGCCCGATCCGGCTCTGTCGGATCGTCATGCGCTCTAGCCCTCGGTCGCGGTCTCTCGCGGCGAGGGTTCTCGCCCGCGCAAGGGGCGTTCCTCCATCAGCGCGAGGCTGACGAACGCCAGCAGCAGGCAGAATGCCGCGGCGAGGAACACCGGCACGAAGGCCGAGCCGGACAGCCGCTCGACCGGCACGCTGCTGCCTGCGACCCCGATGCCGTGGGCAATGCCGCTCGCCGTGCCGACCGCTCCGAGCACGGAGACACCGATCGCGCTGCCGAGCGAGCGCATGAAGCCCAAAGCCCCGGTAGCAACGCCGAGATCGTGCGGCTCGACGGCATTCTGCACTGATACTGTCGTGATCGGGAACTGCGCGCCACTGCCGATCCCGATCACGACGATCAAGGCGACGGTCGTCCACGTGTCGATGCTGTCGGCCCAATAGGCGAGTGCGCAGAGCCCGGCAGCCGAAAGGAGGAGCCCAGCAGCGGGCAAACGCTTGTAATGGCGGACGCGCTGGAGCGTGCGCGCCGCCGCATTGGCGCCGATCACGGTGCCGCCCATGTAGCCCACGAGCGCAAGCCCCGCATAGGAGGAGCCGAGCCCCTGCACCAGCTCCAGATAGAGCGGGATGTGAACGCTGAGACCGATATAGGCGGCCATGGCGAAGAACACGCTCACGGTCGCCGACAGCACCACCGGATTCCTCAGCACGGCAATCGGAATGAGTGGCTCCTCGGTTCGCTGCAGATGGATCGCGAGCAGGACCGTGAGCAGGCCCGCCGCCGCGAGCAGCGATAGCAGTGTCGGCGACAGCCACGGCAGGCGTGTTCCGCCCCAGGTCAGCGCCAGCATCAGCAGCACTGTCGCCGTGACGAGCAGCAGCGCGCCCCTGAGGTCGAGGCGATGCTCGCGCCGCACCCAGGGCAGCCGCTTCAATAGGGAATTGGTCATCAGATAAGCGAGCGCGGCCAGCGGCAGGTTGAGCCAGAAGATCACCCGCCAGTCGAGGTGCTCGCTGATGATCCCGCCGAGCACCGGCCCCGCGACGCTCGCGATTGCCCAGGTACCCGAGATGTAGAACACGAAGCGCCCGCGCTCCTTGGGCGGCACCAGGTCGCCGATCACGGTCTGGGCGAGTGCCATCAACCCGCCGCCCCCCAGGCCCTGGACCGCACGCCCCAGGACGAGCACGAGCATCGAGGGAGCGAGCGCGCACACTAAGGAGCCGGCGAGGAAGATACCCATCGCCGTGTAGAGCGTGGTCCGCCGGCCATGGATGTCGGCGAGACTGCCATAGAGGGGGGTCACGGCGGTCGCGGTGAGAAAATAGGCCGAGACGATCCAGGTCAGGTAGCCGGCATCGCCCAGCTCGGCCCCGATCGTGGGGATCGCCGGCGCGACGATCGTCTGATCGAGCGCCGCGAGCAGCATGGCGAGCAGCACGCCGATCACGATGCTACGCCGCTCGGCCTCGGTGACGACGGTGTAGGCGGCAGCAGCGGTCGACATGGCGGATCAGCGGTTCTTGAACGCTGGTTTGCGCTTCTCGATGAAGGCCGCCATGCCCTCCTTCTGGTCCTCGGTCGAGAACATGGAGTGGAACAGCCGCCGCTCGAACTTGAGGCCTTCGCCGAGCGTCGTCTCGAAGGCGCGATTGACCGATTCCTTCGTCATCATCACGATCGGAAGCGAATGGGACGCGATCCGCTCGGCCATCTTCAAGGCTTCGGTCATGAGCTCGGACGCGGGTACCACGCGGGAAACCAGCCCCGAACGCTCGGCTTCCTCCGCCTTCATGCGCCGCCCGGTCAGGCACAGCTCCATCGCCTTCGACTTGCCGACCGCGCGGGTCAGGCGCTGGGTGCCGCCCGCGCCCGGCATGATGCCTAGCCCGATCTCGGGCTGGCCGAACTCCGCCGTGTCGGCGGCGATGATGATGTCGCACATCATGGCGAGCTCGCAGCCGCCGCCGAGCGCGAAGCCAGCGACCGCCGCGATCACGGGCTTCCTGCACCGCGCCACCCGGTCCCAGGAGCCGATGAAATCCTCGCGGTAGACGTCCATGTAGGATTTCGACTGCATCTCCTTGATGTCGGCACCGGCGGCGAAAGCCTTCTCCGAGCCGGTGATGACGATGACGCCGACCGCGTCGTCGGCCTCGAATTTGTCGAGCGCGGCGCCCAGCTCGGCGATCAGCTGGTTGTTGAGCGCATTCAGCGCTTGCGGCCGGTTGAGCGTGACCAGCCCGACCTTGCCTCTCGTCTCCGCGATGATCGTCTCAGTGGCCATGCTCTGCTCCCCCTTCGATGCTGGTGTCAGATGCGAATGCTGGTACTGCCGGCGCCGCGTCCCGCGCCATCGCTGCTGCCTCAATGCGCTGCCTCCCAGTTGTCGGCCGCCTTGGCGTCGACCTTCAGCGGCACTTTCAGCCGCAACAGCGGCTCGGGTGCGCCTTCCATCACCTGGCGCGCGAGCGCCATGGTCTTGTCGATCTCGGCGTCGGGCGCCTCGAAGATCAGCTCGTCGTGCACCTGCAGCAGCATCCGCGCCGAAAGCCGCGCGTCCGCGAGTGCGCCCGGCATCCGCACCATTGCACGGCGGATGATGTCGGCGGCGCTCCCCTGGATCGGCGCGTTGATCGCCGCCCGCTCCAGGAAGCCGCGCATGGAAGGGTTCTTGGTGTTGATCTCGGGGAAATGGATGCGGCGGCCGAAGATGGTGGTGACGCAGCCCTTGGCATGGGCTTCCGCCTTGGTCTTCTCCATGTAGTCACGGATGCCGGGGAAGCGGCGGAAATAGGTCTTGATGTAGTCGGACGCCTCCTCGCGCGAGATCGAGAGCTGGTTTGCGAGCCCGAATGCCGAGATGCCATAGATGATGCCGAAATTGATGGCTTTCGCGCGCCGGCGCACCTCCGGCGGCATGCCTTCGATCGGCACCCCGAACATCTCGGACGCCGTCATCGCGTGGATGTCGAGCCCGTCGTCGAAGGCCTTCTGCAGTTGCGGGATCTCGGCCACATGCGCGAGCACGCGCAGCTCGATCTGCGAATAGTCGGCCGAGATCAGCCGGTTGCCCTTCTCCGCGATGAAGGCGGTCCGGATCTCGCGGCCTTCCTTGGTGCGGACGGGGATGTTCTGCAGATTGGGATCGGTCGAGGCGAGGCGCCCGGTCGAGGTCGCGGCCATGGCGTAGGAGGTATGGATGCGGCCGGTCTCGGGATTGATGAAGCCGGGCAGCGCATCCGTGTAGGTGGATTTCAGCTTCGACAGCTGGCGCCATTCGAGCATGGTGTTGAGGAGCTTGCGCGCCTCGTCGGGCACCTCCTCGTTGGCCGCGAGCTCATCCAGCAGGCCCGCGCGTGTCTCCCACTGGCCGCTCTTGGTGCGCTTGCCCCCTGGCAGATTGAGCTTGTCGAACAGCAGCTCGCCGAGCTGCTTGGGTGAGCCGAGATTGAACTCGTGGCCGGCCAGCAGCTTCACCTCGTCCTCGAGCCGGGCGATCCGTTGCGCAAAGCTGGCCGAGAGCCGCGACAGGATCGCGCGGTCGACCTTGATGCCCGCCCGCTCCATCTCGACGAGGACCGGCACCAGCGGGCGCTCGAGCGTCTCGTAGACGCTCGTCATCTGCTCGGCCGCAAGCCGCGGCCTCAGGATGCGCCACAGCCTGAGCGTCACATCCGCGTCCTCGGCGGAATACTCGGTCGCGTCCTTCACCGGTACTTTGTCGAAGGTCCGCTCCTCTTTCTTGCCTGTCACCGCCGATTTGCCGATCACCTGCTTGAAAGCGATCGGAGTGTGACCGAGGTGGCGCTCTGAAAGCTCGTCCATGCCATTGCCGCCCTTGCCCGCATCGAGCACGTAGGAGAGCAGCATGGTGTCGTCGATCGGCTCGATCCTGACGCCGTAGCGGCGCATGACGAGGGCGTCGAACTTGAGGTTCTGCCCGATTTTCAGCGTCGCCTCGTCCTCGAGCAAGGGCTGCAGGCGGTCGAGCGCATACCGCAACGGCACCTGCTCGATGCGGCTGGCGGCGCCGGCGAAATCGAAGCCGTCGCCCGCCTTGTGCTGCAGCGGTACGTAGCAGGCCTTACCCGGCACGATCGCGAGCGCCACACCGACGAGGTTCGCCTGCATGGCGTCGAGCGAATCGGTCTCGGTGTCGAAACAGACGAGGCCAGCCTCGCGGGCTTGCGCGATCCAGTCCTCGAGGCGGGCGAGCGTCGTCACCGTCTCGTACTTCGAGCGCTCGATCGGCAGGGCGCGCATCTCGGCGCGTTGCTGCGCGGCGGCGCCTGCAGGTGTGCCCACTCCGTTCGGCTTGCCCTGGACCCCGGCGTCGGCGGCCTTCACGCTCGAGCCGACACTGCGCTCGAGCGGGGGCGGCACCTCGGCTCCCAGGCTCTCCGCGACACGCTTCGTCAGCGTGTTGAACTCCATCGCCCTGAGGAAGCCGATCAGCGCCTGCGGATCGGCATCGGCAAGGCCCATTCCGGCGAGCTCCACCTCGACTGGAACGTCGACTTTCAGGCGCACCAGCTCGCGTGACATGCGGGCCATGCCGGCGTTCTCGATCAGCTTCTCGCGGCGCTTGGGCTGCTTGATCTCGGACGCCCGCGCCAGCAGCGTGTCGAGGTCGCCGTACTCCTTGATCAGCTCCGCCGCCGTCTTGATGCCGATCCCCGGCACGCCCGGCACGTTGTCGGTCGAATCGCCCGCGAGCGACTGCACGTCGACCACCTTCTCGGGCGGCACGCCGAACTTCTCGATCACCTCGTCGCGGCCGATGCGGCGGCTCTTCATCGGGTCGAACATGGCGATGCCGGGCTCGACCAGCTGCATCAGGTCCTTGTCAGAGGAGACGATCGTCACGTCGCCGCCGGCCGCCAGCGCCTGTCGGGCGTAGGTGGCGATCAGGTCGTCGGCCTCGAACCCCTCCTGCTCGATGCAGGCGACGTTGAAGGCCTTGACCGC
>JANNSW010000340.1:0-3549 GCA_031403055.1 Hyphomicrobiaceae bacterium
CTTCAGCCAGTGGCAGAACATCACGTTCGATCCGCCGATCGTCATGTTCGCGGCCGGCCAGCACCAGGACGGCAGGCGCAAGGACACGGTGGTGAATGCCGAGGAGACCGGCTTCTTCGTCTGGAACATGGCCACCTATGATCTGCGCGACGCCGTCAACAAGTCGGCCCAGAACTTCCCCTTCGGAGTGGATGAGTTCGACGTGGCGGGCGTCACCAAGCTCCCTTGCATCAATGCGCCGGGGCCGCGCGTGGCGGAGAGCCCCTGCCACTTTGAATGCAGGCACCTGAACACGCTGCGCTTTCCCGGGAAATCGCTCGTCACCACGACCGACGTTGTATTCGGCGAGGTCGTTCGCATCCATGTGAAGGAGGACTATGTTCTGCCGTCCGGCAAGCTCGATATTGCGAAGATCAAGCCTCTCGCCCGCATGGGCTATTATGACTACACCTACGTGACCGAGACGTTCGAGATGCGCATTCCCGGCGCGTCGGACGAGGTCATGGCGGAGCTCGAAGGCAATCCGGAGAGGGCCTGAGTGCGGCTTCCGCGAAGGCACGAGCCGCAGCGTCCGGATTGACGGTGGCTCGGGACTTGGTTTAGCTCTGCTGCACAATCAGCCTCGAGAGCCGAGGTCCGACTGCCGTTCGGGAGAGTATCGATGAAGAGCGATGTTGCAGGCGGGATCGATGCGATCCGAAAGGATCTGGCGCGACTGCAGGGGGTGGATGCGAGCAAGGCCCACACCATGCCGCCCGCCTACTACACCTCCGAAGCCTTTCTCGAGCTCGAGCGCGAGCAGATCTTCCGCAGGGATTGGGTATGCCTCGGCCATGTGTCCGAGATCGCGAAGCCAGGGGACTACTATACGACGGAGTTGGTCGGCGAGCCTCTGCTCGTGACCCGGGGCGCCGACGGGACCATCCGCGTCCTCTCCAATGTCTGCCGCCATCGGGCCAATCTGGTCGCCAGCGGACGCGGCAACAAGCTCAAATTCTCGTGCAGCTATCATGCATGGACATACAAGGCCGATGGAACGCTGATCGGCGCCCCCCAGATGGAGAATTCCAAAGCCTTCGACAAGTCGAATTGCGGGCTGCCACAATTCAAAACCGAGGTGTGGCAGGACTTTCTGTTCGTCAATCTGGATGGCAAGGCCGCGCCGCTCGCCCCTCGGCTTGACTGGTTCCTACCGCATATTAATAACTACCACCATCTGGGCAGACACCATCAGTTTGTTGGCGAGGAAGTCTGGAGCACGAACTGGAAATGCCTCGTCGAGAATTTCATGGAAGGTTATCACCTGAGCTATGCTCATCTGAATACTCTTCACAAGATTACGCCTACCGCTCTCTGCAAGCACGTCCCCTGCAAGCCGGGCATGACCGCCTATACAGCCGGCTATGACCCCATGGTTCCCGAGCGTGGTCCCTATCACCCTGACCTCACGGCAGAAGAGCGTCGCTATTCCATGATGTTCAGCGTGTTTCCGAACCTTGTCCTCGGGATCGTGCCGAACGTGACGCTCTACATGGTCGTACGGCCGATCGATGCCGACTCGGTCGGCGTCAAATGGGGGCTGGCGGGCAATATCGACGACCCCAACCACCCCGACGTCATCCGCTACCGGGACTTGTGCATCGCCTTCAATCTCGAGGACAAGGCGGCCCTGGAAAACGTGCAGCGCGGCTTGAAGTCCCGCTACTACCAGGGAGGTCCGCTGGCGCCGGCCGATTACGAGGGCACGATCTGGGATTTCACGCAGTATCTGGCGAGCAAGCTCGGCAGCAATGTTGACGTCGATGGGGCAGGGACCGCTGCCTCCCGCAAACGCAACGCGAGCAAGCCCGCTGCGCGGCCATGAAACTGACGACCGAGATCGTCTGCCGCCTTGACCTCGATCGGCCCGGGAAGTGCTTCGGTGTTCTCGAGTTGACGCATTCCGACAATGCGCTGGCCTTCGGCATCATCCCAGTGCCGATTGTCGTCATCGCGTCGGGCCATGGGCCAACGGTTCTGCTGGCGGCCGGCACCCACGGCGACGAGTACGAGGGACAAGCGATCCTGCGCCGCCTCGCCGCCGAGATCGAGCCGAACCAGGTCTCCGGGCGCCTCATCATCTGCCCGCCCTCAACCTTCCGGCCGTTCTCGACAATGCGCGGGTCTCCCCTCTCGATGGTGGCAACCTCAATCGCAGCTTTCCGGGCCGCCTCGATGCCGGACCAACAGCGGCCGTCGCAGACTTCGTCACACGCAGGCTCCTGCCACTGGTCGATGCCGGCATCGATCTCCACTCGGGTGGAAGCCTCGCGCGCTTTGCTCCGTCAGCGTTCCTGTGCACCCATGCCGATCCGTCGGTTTTCGGGAAAAGCCTCGCGATGGCGAAGGCCTTCGGTGCGCCCTTCACCTTGGTGATCCGCGGCGGGTCTGCCCCCACTGGGTTCGATCCGATCGCCCATGGCGCCGGGGTTCCCTTCATCTCGACGGAACTCGCTGGAGGTGCGGGACTCGACAGGGTGGCCGTGGAGATCGGCTGGAGCGGCGTCAGAAGGGTCTTGCGCGAACAGGGCGTGGTAGACTGGCCGGAACCAGGGCCAGTCGATGAAACTTGCTTCCTCGATGCGATGGATGGCGGGGCCATGGTCATGGCGCCGATCACCGGCATCTTCGAGCCCTGCGCCGGCCTGGGTCAGTCGATCTCGAAGGGCGACCCTGCCGGCCGCCTTTGGAGTTTGGAGGAAATCGAGCGACCGCCCATCGAGCTCTTCTTCGACACGGCCGGCATCGTGGTCGCCTAGCGAGTTCCCGCCCGGGTCGTTCGGGGCAGCTACCTCTACATGACCGCAAAGCATACAACCTGCAAAGCCATTCTAGACGTCGTGT
This sequence comes from Hyphomicrobiaceae bacterium, assembly GCA_031403055.1. Taxonomy (GTDB): domain Bacteria; phylum Pseudomonadota; class Alphaproteobacteria; order Rhizobiales; family Hyphomicrobiaceae; genus JANNSW01. Next base: position 2,884 of record JANNSW010000340.1, read on the forward strand.
AGGTGCAAGTAGCGCGCTATGCAGACGCAGTGGACTATCGATCCATGTTCGCAGGTCTGGTCGGTCTGCCTGCCGTCGAGATCACCTGGCGGGCAAATTGGCGCGGTGCTCAGTGCAATGCTTTCTTCTGGTCCACAGTGAAAGCCAGATCCAAGCGCTTCTCTGCACCGAGGCGAAGATGTGAGGCTGGCACGGCGGCGTCGAAAAGATACTGCGGTGCACAACGAGGCGCGCCTACTTCCAACCCTCCGTGCAACATCAGTGTTGCGCACCCGCACAGAGTCAGCTGAGGTCAGCAACAGAAAGGCTCAATAAGAGCATATTGAGTCTGCTCCACCTCGGTTACCCGCTGATCCCATCACATCCTAACGCAACCGTACAGCCTCGCCAAGGCTGCTGGGCGACAGCGCAAAACACTACCTTCGCCGCCGAGGACATCGCTGACATCCGCCACGATCTCCTTAGCCTGCGCCAGAAGACCGCGGAAACCCGTGCTGTTACGGTTCCGGAGCCCGAGCACTACACGTGCTGGCTGTGGATCGTGTGCGTCATATTGGCCATTTGAGCGCAGCTCCGCAATGAGGACGTCACGGTCTTTGGATTGCAGATCGAGCGGGATCGGATCGCGGATCGAGCGGGACCGGCTCGGCTCTCCCGACGGCTGTC
>JANNSW010000341.1:0-6236 GCA_031403055.1 Hyphomicrobiaceae bacterium
CAATCAGACGGCATGTGCTTTCTGTGCAGAAGCCAGTCAACTGATTTGCATATAATCCACAAGAACATATTCCGTAGTTTGTCAGGCGCCCGGTGAGCGGACATCACCGGGCGTCCTGCTTCCTCCCATCAAAGCTTCGGCATCATGACCTTGTCGATGATGTGGATGACGCCGTTCGATGCGCGGACATCGGCCGACACCACCTTGGCGTCACCAATGCGCAGGCCCGCTCCCTTGCCGTCGATCATCAGCTGCTGGCCACCGAGCGTCGCAAGGCTCTGGCGGTCGCCATCGAGCTGCTCGGAGGGCAATGAGCCCGCGATGATATGGTAGGAGACGACGGCGACCAGCTCGGCGCGGCTTTCGGGCTGCATGAGCTTTTCGAGCGTGCCACGCGGCAACGCATCGAAGGCTTGGTCGGACGGCGCGAACACGGTCAAAGGACCTGCCCCCGCAAGCTCGTCATCGAGGCCGGCGCTCTTGGCGGCAGCCAGCAGCCGTTCGAATATTCCTGCATCCGCTGCCACCTCGGCGATCGTCTTCGAGGTGGCAGTCGCTGCGTAGGCCGTCGGGGGCAGCGGCAGCATGAGCAATGTCAGGCCGAGCGAGGCGGCGATGGTGGTTCTCATCGGGTCAGGTTCCCTGTGTTGTCGATAAGGTGTGCGTCGGGAGAGCGAAGCGCGTCAGGCTTCGAGCTGGGCGCGCAGGAACGAGCGTTGCTTGTCGAGCAGCTTCATCGCGCCGACCACGATATCCATGCTGGCCTCATCCTCGGCCTCAACCAGGATCCCGAAGATGCGGCGCATCTCGCTTCGGGCCGTGTCGTAGTCGGCCTTCAGTGCGCCCAGCACGTCGTCCGCCCTCGTCGAGCGTGGAAGCTCGCGCAGCAGCGTCGAATGGCGGGACACCTCGAATGCAGTGCCCGCTGCGACGCCACCAACCGCCATCACCCGCTCGCCGACCTCGTCCGACAGCGCTTCGAGATCCTGGCTGAACTCGTCGAGCATTTTATGCAGCGAGTAGAAGCTGCCGCCCTTGGCGTTCCAGTGGGCGCGCTTGGCGCGCATCTTCAGATCGAGCAGATGCGCGAGGCATTGATTGAGACCGGTTACGACCGTGTCGCTCTCGCTGCTGGGCAGGCCTTGACGAGGCTTGCCCGTTGCTGCAATCGGGGGATGAGAGGCTCGTGCATCGGTTGGGGTGGCTTGGCCAAGCATATCACTGTCTCCATTGGTTGATGCGGGCAGCCTGAAGGAATGCAACTGCGGGTCAGCGGCCCTGCGATATTGCTGCGAAGTGATCGAGCAACTCGCGGCGTTGCGTTTCGAGGTGTGCGGGCGGCTCGGCATCGCGGCTGCGATAGCTGGCAATGCGCCGGCCGAGCTCGATGTAGGTGGCACGCTCGTCGACGAGGTTGCAGACAGGCAGGCGGGTCCGGTCGGGATGATGCAGGTCCATGGTGGTCTCCAGGTTCTGACGTGAGATTGATGGCGACGGCGCGGCGGCGGTCGGCGTCATCGAGATTCGGATTGACCGGCCTGCACCGCTCCCATCAGCTCGCTCAACTGCCCTTCGGTGAGGGCACTCACGTCGATGCCTGCGCCCGACAGTGCGGTGAGCACCTCCGCGATCGGCAAGCCCTGCAGCTGATCGAGATCGATGCCCGCTGCGGACACGATGCCGTCGACAGAGAATGCCGAGGACGACGCGCCCCCGATCAGATCTCCGAGGTGCTCGGTGAGGCGGGTGAAGTCGAATATCTTGGTCTCCAGATCGTTGCATGTGAGAGGCCGGAAGGCCTCCTTGGGTGACCAGGAGATTGGGTGGCGGATCGATCGTAGCAAATTGATTTTAGGCTCGGAATTGATAGATATGCTCTATCGAAATCCCGAAAGCTGCCCGGCGGCCCGCTCAGAGCAGGGTGATATCCGGTAGCTCGCGGCGAAGTGTGGCTCGGATATCGTCGGCCAACAGCGCGAAGGCAGCGCCGAGTGCGCTCGACGAGCGCCAGACGATGCCGATCGTCCGGTAGAGTGCGCGGCCCTTGAGCTCGATCTGGCGAACTGCTCGGTCGGTATGAAGCTCCCGCCGGACATAGAGGTCCGGCAGAAACGTCAGACCCATGCCCATGCCGACCATCTGCCGCAACGTATCGAGGCTGGTTCCTTCATAGCTGGAGAGGAGCTGGGCCCCGAACTCCTCGCACAGCGCCGCGACCTGGGTTCGGAGCTGATTGCCGGGACCCAGGGCCAGGATCGACTCGCCCTTCAACTCCGCCTTGTGGACCGCGCCGACGCGCGCAAACGGGTGATCGATCGGCACAACCAGATGCAGTGGCTCGCGAAAGAGCGGCAGGCTCTCGAAGTCGCCGCTGCGGATCGGCACCGGCAGGATCAGGAGGTCGTGATCGCCGGCCTCGAGCCCATCGGGCAACGCTGTCGGCACATCCTCGCGCACATAGAGCCGGAGATCGGGATAGGCGGCATGCAGCGGACCGATCAGAAAGGGCAGCAGATAGGGTCCGATCGTGTGGGGAAGCCCGAGCCGGACGAGACCGCTCAGCCCGCCCTGGTGGCTGCGCGCCAACTCGCGGATGGCGCGTGCCTGCCGTGCGATCTCACGGGCGTGCTGGAGCACTTGCTCGCCGATCGGGGTCATGATGACGCCGGCGCGACTGCGCTCGACGAGCTGGACGCCCAAGCGCCGCTCGAGCTCGGCGAGCTGAGCGCTCAAGGTCGGCTGGCTCACGCCGACGCGATCTGCGGCGCGACGGAAATGACGCGTCTCGCTGAGGGCAACCAGGTATTCGAGTTGACGCAAGCTCGGCATCGCGCGGCCTCTCCAGGAACGTTTTCCGGCGAAATGGTGTCCGTCTCGCGCCTCGACAATGTGACAAGATAACGATCTCGAGAGCCGAATCGTGAATCCCACGATCGAAGCGCCGGCCGGAAGTCTCGATAGACAATTTCTATCATGACTCGCACACAGTTCGACTTGAACCTCTCGACCCGAGCGATGATCTGTTGGAAGTCGAGGGCTTCCAGGCCTCGCCAGGCGAGGCTGATGCAGCAGGCCGAGGGATCAGCTCTCTGGACAGCCCACCTTGGGCATTCCGGACATCGCCTTCGGTCACGCGCCGCTGACCGCGGCGGCGCGTGACCCTGCCGGTAGGGTCGGCGAGTGCGGGGTAGAACGGCTAATGCGTATGGGGACGGTTGTCTGTCTGGCCAGGCCGAATAGCGTAAACGGAATGAGAACGAAGGATATGAAATACTTCGCGCAATGGACATGGAATATAAATCCGACCCGAGTGAGGTTGAACATACGCCTCAGCCAATGGCACGCGGCAACCATTTCACCAGTTCCGCGGTTACCTGGCCTGCCAGCACGTCGGTTTAGTTATACAAGATGGAATCTGCGATGAAAACGTTTAATTAGCTACAACTACTACAATACACAGACACCGCCTGTCGTAACCAGGCGTCTATGCCGATAGAATGCTTTCTAATCACAATGGTGCAAGCCTTTTTCATACGCGAAACGGCGATCGCTTGGGTCATCAGGGCCGTGAGACCGAAGCCGAGAGGGGCGAGTACCTAATCATGGCCTACGATCCACAAACGCCTTACGCAGTAAGGCAGTTCAACATCGACGTGCTCGTCCCGATCGAGGTTTTTGGAATCGATGCATCACTCACCGTGTCGTCCCAGGCAATGCTGACGACGGTGCTGCTGGTGGTTGGTTATCTTTACTTCGCCATGAGCGAGGGCGCAATCGTGCCGCGTCGCTGGCAGTCAAGTGCAGAGTTTATTTATGAATTTGTTGAAGGTACTGTTGTAAAATTCGGTGGACCAGAGGCATACCGGGCCGTTCCATTCGTGTTGACACTGTTCGTGTTCATCCTGTTTGGAACACTGCTCGGCCTGACACCCATAAAATTTACATTCACCAGCCACCTTGTCGTCACCCTATCACTCGCTTTGCTCGTTTTTTTCTATGTGAGCTGGCTTGCAATTCGCCTTCACGGCACGGGCATTGTTAGGATGTTTCTACCCGCGGGTACACCTATTTATCTTTCCCCGCTCATATTTACGATTGAACTCATTTCGTATTTATTCCGCCCGATCACACTCGGCGTCCGCATTTTCGCAAACATATTTGCTGGGCACATCATGTTGAAATTGTTTGGAGATTTGTGTGCGATGCTTGTCGATACGTTCGGTACAATGGGTGTTTTAGCTGCAGTGATTCCATTCATAATGATAGTTGTTATGTATTTCGTAGAGGTATTTATAAGTGGAATTCAATCCTATATATTTATCGTGATAACATCGATATATATCAAACAAGCGATCGATGGTCACTAGAATGAGCAAACAAACGACAGGAACTCAACGACATGACAGATGAAGGCATGAGATTGTTATCAACAGCGATCGCGGCGCTGCCGTTGATCGGCGTTGCGCTGGCGCTCGGTAAGATCTTCGCAGACTGGCTTTCCGCGATCGGCCGCAACCCATCCGCATCCGAGAAGATGCAGAGTGTCGGGCTCCTGGCCTTCGCACTTACAGAGGCCGTCGGCCTCTTCGCCATCATCATAGCCCTCTTGATTCTGTTCGTCGGCTAGACACCACCAAACCAGGCAAATGAAGTGAGGCCTCCAATGCCATCTGCATCTCGCCTCTGCCCCGCCTGCCGAGCGGACCTCGTCATGGCCGAACGCCAGGGCATCGAGAACGACGATCGCCCGAAGCGCCACGGCGTGTGGCTCGACCGAGGCGAGCTCGACAAGATCGTCGAGCGCGCCGGCGTCGGGCCCTCTCGCGCAGTCGTCGGCTCGACGTCCGCGCCGGCGCGGCTGCGCTCGACGAGCTGGACACCCAGGCGCCGCCCGAGCTCGGCGAGCTGGGCGCTCGAGGTCGGCTGGCTCACGCCGACGCGATCTGCGGCGCGACGGAAATGACGCATCTCGCTGAGGGCAACGAGGTACTCGAGTTGACGCAAGCTCGGCATAGCGCGGCCTCTCCCGGAACGTTTTCCGGCGAAATGGTGCCCGTCTCGCGCCTCGACAATGTGACAATCAACAATTCCGAGCACGGTGATGTCGATAGACAACTTCTATCGCGGTACACCCGGAATACGATTTGAACCATACGCCTCGCGCGACGATCTCTGGGATGTCGAGGGCGAGGTCCACGACCTGCCGGAACAGTCCGGCAAGGCCTGGGTTCGGAGGACCACCATGAAGGCGACCGGAGAATGGTTAGGACGGGTGCTCGAGGCGAGGGTGCGGGCGCGCATGCGCCTGAGACCGTGGCGCAAGGCGCGCACTGCCATCGAAGCACGAGCACCCGGCCCGTCGTCGCGCCGACCGGCCCATGCCCGATGGGGCATGCGCCGGCATGCAATCCACTGGCCCCGCACGCGATGAGCGCCAGATTACATCCTACGGAAAGAGCTCCTTATGCTGACCGAGACCTGGACCACCTTGATGGCGCACGTCTCCGCCAATCAGGAGATCGCCATCGCGCTCGCCTTCGGCGTCAGCATGGGGGAATCGATCATCGGTGTGTCGTTCTTTACGCCGAGCACCGTGGTGCTGGTCGCTAAGAGCGGGCTGATTGGAGCGGGGCATCTCGCGTTCCTGCCGATCTTTCTCGCAGCCAGTGCGGGAGCTGTCGTTGGCGACCTCGTCGCCTATGCGATCGGCGCGCGGCTCGGACCGCACCTGCGGGGCGTCTGGCCGATCTCGCGCAATCCCGGGCTGATCGAGCGAGGCCAGGATCTGCTCAGTCGATACGGGTTCTGGAGCCTGTTCGCCAGCCGCTTCATCGGGCCTTTGCGCTGGATGATCCCGACCATCGCCGGAGCCTGCGCCATGCCGTTCCATGTGTACGTCGCCGCGAGCATCAGCTCGGCCCTGCTCTGGGCGGCCGTCATCCTCGCGCCGGGGAGTTTCGGGCTCGCCTGGACGCTCGGCGGAGGATAATCGGCCACCCGCGGCCGCCCGCACCAAGAGACTGGACTCGCCCGTGCCTGCGCAAGCCGTAGGTTCGTCCCCCCAACGCACCCTCAACAAGGAAGACACAACATGACCCTCCTCTGCCCCGCATGCCAAGCCGACCTCGTGATGGCCGAACGCCAAGGGGTCGAGATCGACTATTGCCCGAAATGTCGTGGCGTCTGGCTCGACCGCGGCGAACTCGACAAGATCGTCGAGCGTGCCGGCGCCGGTC
>JANNSW010000342.1:0-18739 GCA_031403055.1 Hyphomicrobiaceae bacterium
ATATCGCCGATGCCGGACCAGTTGAAATGCGGCGGCGCGCCTCGCAGGACATCATAGTCGATGTAGACGGCCTCCGGCACCGCCCAGCCCATGTAGCGCACGACGCCCTTCTGACGGATGCCGGCGCGCTGGCCCCATGACGCATTCATCGAGAGCGCGGTCTGGATCTGGAAGAGCGGCACGCGCTTCCTCCAGGTGAAGTGTTTCGCGGTGTCGACCGCCATGCCGCCGCCCAGGCCGACAACCGCCTCGAACGAAGGAAGTTTCGCGAGGTCTGCGTTCAGCACCTCCTCGTCGACCGAATGCACGAAGTAGCGGATGTAGTCGGCCCCTTCGAAGCGGCTCGAGCTTCGGCCACAGGTCCTCCATCGTGACCAGGAGAAACGGCCGGTGCACGAAGTTCTTCAACTCGCCGACCAGGTTGCGGCCGAAGACGGTCTGAAAGCCGTGGGCGAGCTTCATGTCAGTGCACTCCCCTCTGGTCAGGTTCCGGGTAGCCGCCGCCCGCTCTCACGATCGAACAGCATGACATGCTCCGGCGTGAGCGAGATGCCCACGGCATCGCCCCTGGCGAGCTTTACCAGCCCGGGTAGGCGGGCGCTGAGGCTGCCGCCGTCCCAATCGAGCGTGGCGAGCGTCGCCGGGCCGATCGGCTGTGTCAACCTGATGCGCACCGCGCATTGTCGCGCCGCAATCGAGCGGCTGCACACTGCAATCGAGCCATATCTTAGGTTCTGGTGTCTCCACGCCGACCGCGCTGTATTCGCCATCCCCGACCACCAGGATTTGCTGCAAGTTGTCTCCGGCGGGGACCCGGAGTGGGCAAGGTCGCTATGCGCAAGCATGTGCTCATGGGGGCATCGGAGATTATCCGGTCATTCAGGCGCCAGGACGCTCGCTAAGCGAAACCAGTGAACCAAATCCGAAGTTCCCCTGGGGCCAAGTCAGATTTTGCCTCTGCCTCAATCCTTTGAGATTGAAGCCGGTTCTGAGGGCCTGGCTACACAGTGATGACGGCGATGAGATGACAACTCCTTGAGGGGAGTGCTTGCCTCAGGCACTCACGCACATATGGCTGGATCATCCTGTTGCAGAGGAACGGCATCCTGAGCAACCCGTTGACGGACGCAGGTCTCATCCGAGCGGCCTTGCCGCTCGTCTACAATCAGATAGGCGTCTACGCTCCACGTAGCCCACGAGGCTCAGACCCGCCTCACCCGAGACGCTGAGGACCGCGAGCTGCGCCATGGGTGCGATGAAGAAAAGAATGATGGCAGCGAGCGGAGCGGCGAGGAGAGCGAGCGTAACGTTGCGCCGGTGCCGCTCCCAGCCGCTCAAAGGCGTTCCGCTCCAACTCCTTGTCGAGATTGTCCAGAAGAAGATTGGCGAGCAACGGCGACAGCGGTCCGCGTCCGCGCGAAGCGCGGCTCCGGTGCGACGCGGCGTACCCTCGTGTCGCTCGAAGCACACATCGCCTTGCATCATCCCCGCTTCCAGGAAGCGGCGTGTGATCCCCAGCAGACGCGTATCGCCGTCGTGTCGAAGACGCGCCTCCGGCACGATGCGCCGCGCCAAGCGAGACATCAACACGTCGTGGTTGACCCGATCGAAGAGCTTTTCCAGGTCGATATCCACGACGTCATGTCGTAGACATGCTTCCAGCATGATGCCACGCCCGTCGGCAACGTACGTCTGGGCCTGGGCGAGTGCTTGATGGGCACCCCGACCCGGACGGAAGCCGAAGCTCGACGACGAGAACGTCGGATCGAGGATCGACTCCAGGACTTGCAACATCGCCTGCTGAACGAGACGGTCCACCGTCCCGGACTTGATCCGGGGTCGGGATGCCCAGTTGGCGCATTCCACCGGTCATGCCGAAGGCATGCGTCCCGCATGACGCTTGGGGATTTCCACCCCGCGCACGGTGTTGGGTTGGTAGCTGCCCTCGATCAACGAGGCGATCAGCCCTTCGCGGTTCTCCCTGAGCCAGAAAGGCAGCTCGGCAACGGTCATCCCGTCGATCCCCGCCGCTCCTTTGTTCGCTTAGACCCGCTTGAAGGCCTGGTTGAGGTTCGCGGAGCCTGCGACCTCCTCCATCAACGCTTGCATGTCATGCCGCAGGCGTGCTTCGCCACGACGCTCGTTGCTGCTCCCACGCCGTGGACGCTTGTGGCTCCTCGCATGCACCAGCTCCGGTTCCGCCCTTGCCGATTGCGCCACGCTGGAAGCGTGCTTCCGGCACGACTGCGCGCCGCAGCCTTCCGGGCCTCATCGAAGAGGTCCAGCTGATCCGCAACGCCTTGCTGCCGCTTCATGCCCATCGAGTTGGCTCAGACTGCTCCTCGTGCCGGAGGCGCGTCTTCGACACGACGTCTACTGGATTCAGCCCTTCGCCGAGCGATACGTTGCCTGGCTACTATGGCCTCGGCTGACTCCTCCCCGTTCGTCGGACGCCGTTGCCGACGCCCTGCTCCGGATCGACCGGAGAAACGGAGAGGTCTCACAGGGTAAGATGCTGCTGCTTCGCTCGGGCCCTGCCGGATCTACCGTCGCAGTGTCTGGATGACTTTCGGGCGTCCCCGTCCAATGCCGGGTTACCCCACTGCGCCGGCCTTCTATCCGGTTTCTGTTCGTCAAGTCCGAGCTTGACCTCCGGCTTCCTTCCCACCCCACATCGCTGCGACGCGGTTGCCTTTGGCTCGCGGTCCCCGCCACCAGGGTCCGCAGAGGACTTTCACCTCCAGCATCAACGCCATGCCTGGCGCACAAGTGCAATGAGCCGCCTGCTTCCAGGCGGCCCATCGTCAGTTGGCTGATGCTGACCAGAAAGGCGCAGACGCGATCACGCGAACCACCAGCGCTGGGCGATCTTCTGGCCGTCGAGCTGCCAGTTGCTCGCGATCGTCTCCGGATGCGCCAGCTTCTTGGAGTAAGCTTCGACGTACTGGTTGAAGACAAGCACGATCGCGCCGCCGTCATCGTGGATGAGCTGCTGCATCTCGGCGTACTGCACCGCGCGCTTGGCGTCGTCCGTCTCGGATCGGGCGGCGACCAGGAGCTCGTTGAAGCGGGCGTTGTCCCAGTTGGAATCGTTCCACGCCGCACCCTTGGCGTAGGCCGTCGTCAGCATCCAGTCGGCCGTCGGGCGCCCGCTCCAATAGGAGGCGCAGAACGGCTTCTTCATCCAGACGTTGTCCCAGTAGCTGTCGTTCGCCTCCTTCACGACCTTGATTTCGATGCCGGCGGCTTTGGCGCTGTCGGCGTAGAGCTGGGCCGCATCGACGGCGCCCGCGAAGGCCGCATCCGCAGTCGAGAGCTCGACGGAGAGGCTGTCGAGGCCGGCCTTCTTGAGCAGCTCCTTGGCTTTCGCCGGATCGTACTTGTAGATGGGCTCCGGATTCGTCGCGAACTTGACCGAGGGGGCGAGCGGGGTATCGTTGCCCGTCTGCGCGTAGCCGTAGAAGACTTTCTTGGCGATCGCTTCGCGGTCGAGCGCCCATTTCATGGCCTGGCGCACCTCGACTTTGTCGAAGGGAGCGACCTGCGTGTTCATCAGAAGCACGTAGTGACCGAAGCCCGTCAGCGCCGAGACGTTGATGTCGGGATTCTGCTTCAACAGCTCGATCGTCTTGAGATCGCAGCGGTCCATGTAGTCGACCTCGCCCGAGGTCAGCGCATTGGTGCGCGCGGCCACGTCGATGATCGCCAGGAACGTCACCTCGTCGAACCACGTCGTGCGGTAGTAGCTCGGATTTTTCTTGAACTCGGCGCGGACGCCCGGCTCCCACTTGCTGAGCGTGTAGGGACCCGTCCTGACGCCCGACTGCCAGTCGGCCTTGCCGTCGACCGCGGGCATGATCGGGAGGTGGTAGTCGCTCAGCGTGGCAGGGAAATCGCCATTGGCGCCCGCGAGCGTGAAGACGACATTGTTGCCGTCGGCTTTGATGTCGGTCACGGCCTTGAGCACGGACTTGGCCGCCGACTTGGTCCCTTCGCCCATGTGATGACGGATCGAGACGATGACGTCCTCGGCCGTGAGCGACTTGCCGTTGTGGAAGGTGACGCCCTGGCGGAGCTTGAAGATCCACTTGGCGTTGCCGTCCGCACCCTCGAAGCTCTCGGCGAGGTCGCCATTCACGTTGCCGGCCGCATCGATCTCGGTCAGCGAGTTCGCGAGCGTTCCCCAGCAGGCCGTGCCGGTGAATTGGTCGGGATAGGTCGCGGGGTCGAGCGAGTCGGTCGTCGCGCCGTGGCCGAGGCCGACCCGAAGATGGCCGCCGGCCTTCGGCTCGGCGCGCGCGATCGAGGTGAACATGGTGCTTGCGGTGGACGCGGTCACGCCGGCTGCGATTGCGCCGACCATGAATTCGCGGCGGCTGAGCTTGCCGGCCTTTGCCAGCGCTGTCAGGCGAACGAGATTCGTCATCTTTGTCACTTCCTCCCAGAAAAACCTATCCGGTACCAAGGCCGGGGTAACGAGCACCAGCATAGCCATGAGATCGCGGTTTGCACAACTCCGAAGCATTGACCGGAAACGCTGAGAGCCAGAATCGAAGTTTCACCCACTCCCGGCAGGAGTTGGCCGCGTCAACCGCTTGGGCATCACCTGGATCATGGCGAGTTTGGCGAAGCCTTCGGCCACGACGGCGAGTGCCTCGACGTGCGTCATGAGGCGGCGGTCATGTCTCAGCCAGGTGAAGGCTCGATCGATGACGCAAGCGTCTGCGGAATACCTTGAGGCCGTTTTGCTTGTCGGTGCGCTTGACGATCTCGACCCGCTGATCAGCGAGTGCGGCTTGCACCCGGCTGCCCGAATAGCCGCCATCGGCGAAGAGATAAGTGATGAATGGCAATCTGCGACGCACCTTGCGGATGAGATCGGCCGCGCAGTCGAAGTCCTGGACATTGGCCTGCACGAAATCGATGCCGAGCAGGAGCCCGATCGTGTCGGTCACAGCGTTGCGCTTGATGTCTTGTTCCGCTGTTGCCGCAGTGGGGTAGCGTCGAACGCGGTGGGAGCAGCCCTGGCCCGCTAGAAGCGAGTTTCCACTTGTCGCCCTGGGCTTCGGGCGCTCTACTCGTTCATGGGAGCCCGATGCCGCGAGGCGGCTGAACGCCAGCTCTCCGCGCACGCGATACCTCACGGGAGCCCACCATGGCCCAGATGCTCGTCCTCTACCCGCATCCCGCCGATGCGAGGCGCTTCGACCGCTACTACTTCGACACCCATGCCAAGCTCGCGTTGAAGATCCCGCGCCTGAAGAAGCTCGAGGTCAGCAAAGGGGTCATTGCGAGCCCGCAAGGCGAGTGCCCCTATCACCTGATCGCCCGGCTCGATTTCGGCTCGATGGCCGACTTGCGGCACGCCGTGTCCTCGCCTGAGTCCACGGCAGCCGTCGCCGACCTCGCCAACTTCGCGCCCCACACGCTTCGCTCGTTCGCCTTCGACACGATCGTCGTCGGCTAGGAGAGAAAGGACCCTGCGATGGAATTCTCCATCTTCCTCTCGCACATGCGCAACCATCCGGACGCGCACTACCGGCGCAATCTCTATGACGAGAAGCTCGCCGAGGCGAAGATCGCCGATGCTTGCGGCTTCTGCTGCCTCTGGGTGCCCGAGCACCACCTCATCCAGTACATGCAGGCCCCCAGCGGCCTCCTGCTCCTTCTCCATTACGGGCAGCACGTAAAGTGCCCGCTCGGCCAGATGGTGAACCTCCTCGTCTATCGCCATCCCCTGATCGGGGCGGGCGAGATCGCGCAGGCCGACCAGCTCCTCGGCGGCCGCCTCCATGTGGGCGTCGGGCGTGGCGCCTATGAGTACGAGTTCCGCCGGCTCGGCATTTCCTGGGAGACCGCGAACGAGCAGTTCGCCGAATGCATGGATGTGCTGAAGAAGGTCTGGTCGAGCCCGGAGGACGGCATCGAGCATGCCGGCCGCTTCTTCCGCTTCGAGAAGACCTATGTCTGGCCGCGGCCAATGCAGACGCCGCACCCGCCGCTCTGGTTCGCCGCCATGAGCCCGCCCGGCATCGAGTATGGCGCTCAACAGGGCTACAACGTCTCGACCTGGCCGTTTCTCGCGCCCATGAGCATGGTCGAGAAGAACGCCACGGCCTTCGTGCGGGCGCGGGCCAAGACTGGGCGGACGCCCGCCTCACAAAAGCTCTCGGTCATGCGGCCGGTCTACGTGGCAAGGACGGAGAAGAAAGCACGCGCCAGCGTTGAGACCATGCTGACGAACCACCGCCTCAGCCAGCGCATCCGCGAGCCCGGCGCACAGTCGGACGGCATGGGCTTCGTCAGCAACGCGCGGATCCCCGACGAGCCGACACCAGATGAGACCTTCGAGCGCATGATCGTGGGCACTCCGCAGCAGTGCATCGACAAGCTCGCCCTCTACCGCGACCTCGGCGTCGACCAGTTCATGGCCTGGTTCGATTTCGGCATGGAGAGCGAAGAGAACCTCGATACGATGCGCCTCTTTGCCGAAGAGGTGATGCCTGCGTTTCGGTGAGTTGGCGAGGTGGCGTGGTGGCGAGTGGAATAGGTCACTCGCCACCTCGCCATCTCACAACCGTGCCCCTTCAAGGAGCCCCCCAATGACGCCTGCCGCAAAACTCTCGGTCGCCGAGGCCAATCGCGAGTATGACGTGCGGAGATTGCGCGCCGACTTCGACGATGTCGTGAAGGGCTGGCTCGCCCGCAGCGCCGGCTTTCGCGCGAAGGCCGATTGCTCGATCGACCTCGCCTACGGCCCTCGCCCGCGCGAGAAGCTCGACATCTTCTTTGCGCCGAAGCGCGGCGGGCCGGTCGTCGTCTACTTCCACGGCGGCTACTGGCAGCGCGGCGACAAGTCGGTCTATTCGTTCGTAGCCGCGCCGTTCGTTGCGAGCGGCATCGACTTCGCACTGGTCAATTACAACCTCTGTCCCGACAGCTCGATCCCGCTCATCACGTGCCAGTCGGAAGCCGCCATCGCCTGGCTCTGGCGCGAGGCCGGCCACCTCCGGCTCCAGCGCGACCGCTTCAATATCTCCGGCCACTCGGCGGGCGGGCATATCACGGGCATGATGCTCGCAACGGACTGGCCGGGGATCGGGGCCGACCTGCCGAAGGATCTCGTGAAGTCAGGCGTGCCCTTGAGCGGCCTCTACGACCTCGCTCCGCTGCGCCCGACCGAGATCAACGTCGCGGTCAAGGTTGATGCGAAGGTGGCAAAGACCCACAGCCCCATGCTTCTGAAGCCCGCCGGCAAGGCGCCCGTGCTGGCGGCACTCGGGGGCAGCGAGACTTCGCAGTTCCATGCCCAGACGGACCGGTTCGTCGAAGCCTGGAGCGGCAAAGGTTTCAAGATCGAGAAGCTCGCCGAGCCCGGCGTCGACCATTTCGATCTGGTCAACCGGCTTGCCGAGGAGGACAGTCTCATTTTCCGGCGCATGCGCGACTGGCTGCAGTAGGCTGCCGTCGAGGCCGGCCGAAACGCACCATTGCGGGTGTGGCGGTGCGATGCGCTACGCTTTTCGCACCCTACGATCGCAGTCGCGTCACCCCCGTGCCCAGGCGCACATTGACCGACTTCCGCGTCGTGTAGCTCAAGAGCTCCTCGATGTCGCCTTCGCGCCCGAATCCCGTCTGCTTGACGCCGCCGACGGGCGAGCCGAGCGCGTAGGACATGGGGCCGTTGATCTCGACATATCCGACCTGCAGCGCCCCCGCCGTCCTGTGCGCAAGCTCGAGGTCGTTGGTCATCAGGACGGCCGTGAAGCCGACGTCGAGGCCGTTCACCGTCTCGATCATCGCGCCATAGTCGTCCCAGCTCATGACGGTGATGATGGGCCCGAACATCTCCTCGCGCGCGATGCGCATGTCTGGGCTTGCGCCGCCGAAGACGGCTGGCGTCATGAAGTAGCCGCCTGCGAGCGAGGCGTCCCTCGGACGCTCGCCGCCCGTGAGCAGCCTCGCCCCCTCCTCGCGGCCGAGCGCGACATAGGAGAGGCAGCGGTCATAGAGCGCGCGGGTGCTGATGGCGCCCATCTCGGAAGCAGCCTCCAGCGGATCGCCGACACGGATCTTCGCGACGCGCTCGGCAAGCAGGCCCAAGAAGTCCTTCTCGAGCTTCCTGTGCACCAGCACGCGCGAGGTCGAGGCACAGGAGTGACCCTGCCAGCGGAAGTTCATGCCGGCGATCGCGACTTCCACGCTTCTCGAGACATCCGCGTCTGGGAACACGATCAGCGGGTTCTTGGCGCCGAGCTCGAGCGTCAGTGGCGTCAGCCGGTCCGCCGCCATGCGCATGATCGCCTTCCCCGTCTCGACGCCGCCGATGACGGTGATGCGGTCGATGCCGGAATGGCGGATGAGGGGCACGGCGACGCGCTCATTGTCGCCCGTCAGGATCGAGAGCACGCCCGGCGGCAGCACGTCCTTGACGAGGTCCGACAGCGCAAGCGCCGACAGGGGCGAATGGGGCGAGGGCTTGAGCACGACCGCATTGCCCATCAGCAGAGGCGGGACCATCGCGGTCACAGCGCTCGC
Organism: Hyphomicrobiaceae bacterium; assembly: GCA_031403055.1. Taxonomy (GTDB): domain Bacteria; phylum Pseudomonadota; class Alphaproteobacteria; order Rhizobiales; family Hyphomicrobiaceae; genus JANNSW01. The sequence goes on from JANNSW010000342.1 coordinate 8,539, forward strand.
GATCGGGTGGTTGAAGGGGAGAAGCCGCAGCACGACGCCGAAGGGCTCACGGCGCGTGTAGTGCAGGTTCTGGTCGAGTTGCGTGACCTCGCCCTTCACCTCGTGGCCGATCGCGCCGAAATAGTCGATGACGTCGATCCCGTTCAGCACGTCCTGGCGCATGCCGGCGATGACATTGCCGGTGTCGAGCACGTCGAGTATCGCGAGGCCCTCCTGGTGCTCGGCAAGTCTCGCCGCGACCTTCTGCAGGGCCTCGCGACGGGTACGGTAAGCAAGAGCATTCCACGCGGGTTGCGCGCGCTTCGCGGCGGCAACGGCGCGATCGACATCTGCCGGCCCTGCGCTCGGCACCATGCAGGTGACCGTGCCCTTCGCCGGATCGACCGTCGGCATGGTCGCACCGTCGGCGGCCTGCACGACCGCGCCATCGATCAGCAGCCCGCGTGAACGCGCGAGCGCCCGTGCGATCTCTGCCTCGGACACCCTCGTCATCTCAAGCTCCCTCCGGCCACACGAGCTCGAGCGGGCGATGGTAGATGATGTCCTCGATCACCTCGTCGGGGAACTTCGGCATCTTCACGCCCTCGCCCCAGTCGTTGATCGAACGGAACATGTCGATCGCGACCTGCGTCGATTGCAGGGGCCAGTCGGAACCGAAGAGGAGCTGGTCGGTGACCTTGTAGTCCAGCGCCAGCATCAGCGCATTGTAGAGCTGCCATTTGCGATGGAAGCGCGCGGAAAGGTCGGAATAGAGGTGCTTGTGCTTCCTGAGCAGCACGACCGTCTCGTCCGTCCAGGGCTGGCCCACATGGGCGATGATGATCCTGAGCTTGGGGAAAGCGCGCGCGATTTTGTCGATGAGGATCGGGTTGCCGCTTTCCAGATGCGACTTCGCCGCATAGGCCGCCGATTGGTGCCAGAGCATGGGGACACCGAGCTTATCCGCCATCTCGTAGATCGCCCAGGCCTCCTTGCACCAGGGATCGAAGCCTGAATAGACCGGCGAGAACTTGATGCCCCGGAGGCCCAGCTCCTTGACGGCATGTTCGAGTTGGCGCGGCGAGTTGGGATCGAGCGGATCGATGCCGCAGAAGCCGATCGCCCGGCCCGGGAACTCCTTCACATAGTTCGCGACGAACTCGTCCGGCACTTGGATGCCGAGCTGGTCGAACTTGAGCGTCAGCACGACGAACTTGTCGGCCGTCGCCGCAACCTCCGTCCTGTGCGTCTCGGGCCTTCCGTCCATGTGCGCGATCGTGCGCGATCCCATCTCCTGGTAGCTCTCGCCCAGATGCTCCGGCAGCCAGAGATTGGTGTGCCAGTCGACGAGCTCGCGCTTTTCCGTTGCCATGGGCTTTCCTCAAGCTTTCGCCCATTGGGCGATGATGCTGTTGACCGCATCCGGGCGGTCGATCATCAGGCAGTGCGCGGTATTCGCCAGCACATGGAAATCGGCCTGGCGGATCATGTCGAGGAGCAAGAGCCCGCGCCCCGGCGGCACCGTCGGATCGTTCTTCGACCAGAGGAGAAGCGTCGGGCAGGCGAGCTGCTTCAGCCGCGGATGGATGTGCTTGGCCTGCAGCTGGGTATAGAGGTGGTAGTCCTTCTCGGTCGCGGGCGCCTTCGCGAGCATCTCGAACTGCCCCCTCGGAGCCGCATCCTTGTAACTTGCCTTCGCCTGCGCCTCGATGCCGGCGTCCCAGCGCTTCAGCAGCTTCTTGAGTCCGTCGAGGAATTCTTGCTCCGTCGGTACTGTGCTCCGGTAATCGTAGAGCGCATCGCTCGCGTCCATCCAGACCTTGTCGCGTGCGTCCCCGAAGGCAGGCGACGTGCCGCCGCTCGTCAAGAGGATGAGCTTGGACGCGAGCTCCGGCGCTTCGAGCGCAATGTAGGTTGCCGTGAATGCCCCCTCCGAATGGCCGGCGAGGATCGCCTTCGAGACGCCGAGCTTGCGCATGAAGGCCATCACATGGGTCGCGCGCTCGAGCCGGTCGAGATAACGCCCGTCCTTCGGCATGTCGGTCTTGCCGAAACCGATCTGGTCGACGGCGATGACGCGGAAGCGCTTCCCAAGCTCGTCGACTTGGCACTGCCACGTGAAGGTCGCGTCGATCCCGAAGGCCGCACCATGCAGGAGCACGAGCGGCATCCCCGATCCCGCTTCCAGATAGTGAGTGTGCACACCCTCGACGTCGACGAAGCGCGACTGTGCCATCACGGCCTCCGCTTTCCCATGCTCTTGTCATACCGCCGAGCGGAACGATCGACCTTTCAATCCGCATCCGCTCTGGCAGAGGCCGCAACGCAGCCCGGCGCGAGCGCCGGACGCAAAAGCTCTGAACGCATTTGCGATCAGGGCATTTGCACCAAGAGTGTCCTACGGTACACCAAAGCTGGCGGAGCACAACGCACTCGCCGGAGGGCGGGCATCGGCGGAACGCATGGCCAATGGCTACGACTACATCATCGTGGGCGCGGGCTCTGCAGGCGCCGTGCTCGCAAGCCGCCTGTCGGAGAGCGGCGCGGCGCAGGTCCTGCTCATCGAGGCCGGACCGCCGGGTCGCAGCATCTACGTCTCGATGCCCGCCGCCTTCGTCTTTGCCATGCAGGACCCGGCTTTCGACTGGCGCTACGAGAGCGAGCCCGAGGCGCATCTGGACGGCCGGCGCCTCAGCCTGCCGCGCGGGCGGCTGCTGGGCGGCTCCTCCTCCATCAACGCCATGGCCTATGTGCGGGGCCATCCGCTCGACTATGCGCACTGGGCGCGCGAAGTGTCCTCCGACTGGTCCTACGCGAGCTGCCTCCCCTACTTCCGCAAGTCCGAGCGGTTCAGCGGCGGAGGCGACGCGTGGCGCGGCGGCGATGGTCCACTCGGGGTCACGGCGCCGAAGGCCGGGAACGAGCTCTACCGCCGCTTTCTCGATGCCTGCCGCTCGGCGGGCTTGCCGATCAGCAAGGACATCAACGGAGCAGAGCCCGAGGGCTTCGGCCCCATGGACCAGACCATCTGGAAGGGTAGGCGGCAGAGCACGGCCGAGGCCTACCTCAAGCCCGCACGCGGCCGGCAGAACCTCCATGTGCTCACGACCGCGCGCGCAACCCGCGTGCTCTTCGAGGGCAACCGCGCGACCGGCGTCGAGTACGTGATCGGCAGGCAGCGGCACGAGGCCCGGGCCGCAGGCGAGGTGATCCTCTCGGCCGGCGCCTTCAACTCACCGCACCTGTTGATGCTCTCAGGGATCGGCCCGGAGGCCGAGCTCTCTCGACACGGGATCGCCGTGCGCCACCATCTCGCGGGCGTCGGCCGCAACCTGCAGGACCATGCCGACATCAGCCTGAAGCAGGTGGCAACCGCGCCCATCAGCGAGACGCCGCACCTGAAGCCGCTCAACCGCCTGCTGATCGGCGCACAATGGCTGCTGACAGGCACGGGCTCTGGCGCGACCAACCACTTCGAGATCGCGGGCCATGTGCGCGCCCACGAAGGCCTCGTGCAGCCCAACATCCAGATCTGCTTCATGCCGCTGCTGACGAGCTATGACGGACATGCGGTGACAGCCCCGCACGGCTATGCCGCGACCGTCATGGCGCTGCAGCCCCGGAGCCGCGGCGAGGTGGGCTTGAAGAGCGCCGATCCACTCGCACCGCCACGCATCGTCATGAACCTGCTTCGCGAGGACGACGAGGTCGCCGAGATGCGGGAAGGCTTGGGGCTCCTGCGCCGCATCCTCGCCGAGCCTGCGATGGCCGAGGTCTCGGGCGAGGAGCTGGCGCCTGGCAAGGGTATCGCGAGCGACGAAGACGTCGATGCCTTCATCCGAAGAACCGCCAAGTCCACGCGCCACGCTTGCGGCACCTGTCGCATGGGCAGCGATGCAGACGCCGTCACCGACGCGTCGGGCCGCGTGCACGGGCTCAAAGCCTTGCGCGTCGTCGACGCCTCCCTCATGCCGCGCATCGCCAGCGGCAACATCAACGCGACCGTCATCATGATCGCCGAGAAAATCGCGGCGGGGATGCGGGGATAGGGCGGCTAGATCCCATGTCCTGCGAACGGCCGCGGATCATAGGCCTTGTCGATCCCGGCGATGTCGGCCGCATCGAGCTTCAGCGACAGCGCCTTCACCGCCTCCTCCACATGCTCGACGCGCGTCGCGCCGAACATGGGCGCATTGACACCCGGTCGCGACAACGTCCAGGCGAGCGAGACCTGCGCTGGTGGCACGCCAAGGCGTTTTCCGACTGCCAGCACCGCATCCGCCACACGCTCATCCGACTCCCGGCCATAGAGCTTCTGCGCATAGTCGTCCGACCGGAACCGCTCGCTCCCCGACTTCGGATCGCGCCGCCCGCGCCCGCAGAGATAGCCGCGCCCCATGGGGCTGTAGGGAATGAGCCCAATGCCATGCGCCCGCGCATAGGGCATCAGCTCGCGCTCGTCCTCGCGCCAGATCGGATTGTAGTGGTTCTGGATGGAGATGAAGCGCACGAGGCGGTTTTCGGCCGCATAGCCTTGCGCGGTCGCGAACTGCCAGCAGGGCATGTCTGTGATGCCGATATGGAGCACGCGGCCCGAGCGGACGAGGGCATCGAACGCCTCCATCATCTCGGGGATTGCAGCCTTCGGATCCCAGATATGCGTCTGGTAGAGGTCGACGTAGTCGGTCTTCAGTCGCTTGAGCGAAGCATCGATCGCCTCGAACAGGTGCTTGCGCGAGAATCCCTTGGCATTCGGCCCCTTGCCCATGGGCATGCCGGCCTTGGTCGCGATGACGAGCTCGTTGCGGTTGCCGAGCTCTCTTACGGCATCTCCGACGATCTCCTCGCTGCGACCGGACGAATAGAAATCGCAGGTGTCGATCGCATTGATGCCGAGTTCGAGCGCTCTGTGGATAATGGGCCGGCTCCCTGCCGCATCGAGCACCCAGGAGCGCCAGGAGGGATCGCCGAATCCCATGGCGCCCAGGATCAATCGCGACACCTTGAGGCCCGACGCGCCGACCGAAACGTAGTCCATTGCCCAATCCCTCCCTTTTGTCATATGGTATACCAAACCGGCAGCGAGGACACCCCCATGCAGTTCGGATACTTCCACAACATCGAGGATCCGACCAAGGCCCGCGACTATGGCGAGCTGCTCAACGAGCTGAGGGCGCTCGCTATCGCCTGCGAGGAGGGCGGCTTCGACACCTTCTGGATGCCCGAGCACCATTTCAGCGTCTGGGGTCGCGAGCTGATCCCCAACCCCATCCTGATGGCCGCCGACATCGCCGCCCGCACCAAGCGCATCCGCATCGGCCTCTGCGCCGTCATCGTCACGCACTGGCATCCCCTCCGCCTCGCCGAGGACATCGCCGTCCTCGACCACATGTGCGACGGCCGCCTCGAGCTCGGCGTCGGCCGCGGCAACTACGGCCTCGAGGCCTACAACCTCAACCGCATCGCCGACCCGAACAACCAGATGATGAACATCAAGGTGTTCGAGGAGACGGTCGAGATCCTGAAGCGCGCGCTCGGAGAGGATCGGTTCTCCTTCAAGGGTGAGATCTATGAATTCCCCTCGCCCGGCTTCAAATCCGACCGCGCCCATACGGTCGACGACCCCGCCTACAACGACCCGGCAACAGGCGAGCTCGCCAAGCTCTCGATCACCCCCCGCGGCAAGCAGCGCCCGACGCCCCCCATGTGGCAGGTCGTCAACTCGATCGAATCCATCCAGCACGCCGCGCGCCTCGACATGGGCATCGTCATGTGGCGTCCGACCGCCAAGTCGCTGCAGCTGCGCGTCAAGACCTACCAGGACACGATGAAGGCCCAGCACGGCCGCGACCTCGCTCTCGGCGAACGCACGGGCGTGCTCCGCGATACGTTCGTCGCCCGCACCGAGGAGGAAGCCGTGCGCGCCGCTGCCGGCCCCGTGATTAGTGCGCTCAATTTCTCCAACTGGCGCGGGCCCTCGATCTATCTGAGCCCGGGCGAGGTGCTGGCGCCAGAGGAGGAGAAGGCCCTCAAGAAGGAGTTGCCCTTCGAGTGGGTGCGCAACCGCTGCCTACACATCGGTTCCGTCGATCGGGTCGTCGAGGAACTCGTCATGCTCCACCGCGAGACGGGCATCGGTCAGGCCGTGCTGCGCTGCGCCTGGCCGGGCATCGATCCGGCCGACACCATGAGGAGCGTGCGCCTGCTCGGAAGCGAGGTCATCCCGCGGGTCAGGCAGGAACTCGGCAAGGCGAGGTTGGCGGCGGAGTAGGCGGATTCACGCGCCAGCCTCCTCGAGCACCCGAAGCGCGAACTCGGCCGATCTCCAGACGAAAGCTTCGCAGCGTTTCGCTGTCTCCTCGCCGTCCCGCTTGGCGGCCGAATCCGCTACTGCCTTGAGGAGCTTCACTGTCTCCCGCTCCCGCTGGCGCGTCGATCGCTCAGACGTCAGCGTCCGCAAGTATGTGATCCTCGCCCGCAGCACCTTGACGAGGCGGTAGGCGGTCCCGTTGCGCGCACCCTGCAACAGCGCCTCGTAGAACCGGTCTAGCGCTGCCACGTAGTCGCGCGTCGAGCCCGCTTCGATAGCCCCCGACGCCGCCTTGATCGCCTCGCGCAGTGCCCCGATGTCGTCGTCCGTCGCACGTTCCGCGAAGTAGCGCCCCATAGAGTGCTCGATCGCCGCACGCACCTCGTAGATCTCACGCGCTTCCGCGAGCGTGATCGAGGCGACCATGTATCCCTTGTTCGCCAGGCGGACGATGAGGCCCTCGGATTCCAGATGCTGGAGCGCTTCGCGAACACACGTCCGGCTCACGCCCGTCTGCTCGCAGAGATCGCGCTCGACAAGCCGCTCTCCGGGCTTGAGGCGCTGTGTGAGCACAGCCGTGCGGAGCTTCTCGGTCGTGCGCTCCCGGAGCGTGGGTGAGTCCTTTGCAACCCGCAGGCTCAGCTCTGTCATGCACGCCTCACGGGCTTCCATCGTTGACCGCGCCATCCGCCCGGCAATACTGTCATACGGTATTCCAAGTCCACTTCCGGGAGGCGCGCCATGAGCAGGATTGCAGAGGCTGACGTCAAGCGTTTCGAGACGGAAGGAGCGATCCTCGTCAAGAGCGTGATCCCCCAGGAGCTTCTCGCACGGCTCTCCTCTGCCGCCGACAAGTTCCTGTCCGCCGAGAAGGGCATGATGGGCGAGCCCAACTACTTCAAGCGGCTCGGCCTGCATGCGAGGGATGAGGCCTTCCATGAGGTCTGCTTCAAGTCGGCGGTGCCGGCGCTTGCCGCGCAACTGCTCCGCAGCGACCGCGTCAACCTCCTCTACGACCAGCTCTTTGTGAAGGAGGGCGGCAATCCCGCGCCGACCCCGTGGCACAACGACCTGCCCTACTGGCCGCTGCTGGGAACGGGGGTGCTCACGGTCTGGGTCGGGCTCGACCGCATCACGCTCGAGAACGGCGGGCTCGAGTTCATCAGCGGCTCGCACGCCTGGAAGCAGTGGTACCGGCCCTTCTACTCCGGCAATGATGGTCGGGTGACGAAGCACTTCTATGCGGGCGACGACACCGACAAGATCTACGCGGAGATGCCGGACTTCACCAGAGAGCGGGAAAAGCACAAGATCATCGCCTTCGACATGGATCCGGGCGACGCGCTCGTCTTCCACTCGCTCACGATGCATGGCGCGCCCGGCAACAACCGCAAGGACATGAAGCGCCGCGGCTATGCGATCCGCATGACCGGCGACGACGTCCGCTACCGATCGGGCCCCGTCTGGAACCAGGACCTCGTCAGCAAGACGCTGAAGACCGGCGAGCGCCTCGACGGTCCACAATTCCCCGTCGTCTGGCCTCGCGCAGCCTGACACTGCAAGCAGCGCCCCCTCGCACCTACCGGAGACAACTCGTGAGCACGCTCAAGCTCTACCAGATGCTGATCAACGGCAAGTGGGTCGATGCCGAGGGCGGCAAAACGATCGAGAGCTTCAATCCGGCGACGGGCCGGCCCTGGGCGCTCGTGCCGGCGGCGAGCGAGAAGGACGTCGACAAGGCGGTGCAGGCGGCCTGGCGCGCCTTCACCGAAGGGCCATGGGCGCGCACGACCGCGACCGAGCGGGGCCGCTACCTCAGGAAGCTCGCCGACCTCATGGCCGGCAATGCCGAGATGCTCGGCCGCATCGAGACGACCGACACGGGCAAGCTCTTCAAGGAGACGCGCTGGCAGGCGAACTATGTCGCCGACTACTACCATTTCTTCGCCGGTCTTGCCGACAAGATCCACGGCGACACGCTGCCCATCGACAAGCCCGACATGTGCGTGATGACTTTCCGCGAGCCGATCGGCGTCGTCGCGGGCGTCATCCCCTGGAACTCGCAGATGTTCCTGACGGCGACGAAGGTCGGTCCGGCGCTCGCCGCCGGCAACACGATCGTGCTGAAGGCCTCCGAGGTGGCGCCCGCCACGCTCTTCGAGTTCGGCCGGATCATCCAGGAGGCGGGCTTTCCCGACGGCGTCGTCAACATCATCACCGGCCATGCCGAGCCCTGCGGACGGGCGCTCACGAGCCATCCGCTCGTCAGCCGCGTCTCCTTCACGGGCGGCGACCGCGCCGCGCGCAGCATCGTGCGGAACTCCGCCGAGAACCTCGCGCGCCTCTCTCTCGAGCTCGGCGGCAAGTCGCCCGTCATGGTGTTCGAGGACGCCGATCTCGAGAGCGCAACGAACGGCATAGTCTCCGGCGTCTTCGGGGCGAGCGGGCAGACCTGCGTGGCGGGCTCGCGTCTCTACCTGCACGAGAAGATCGCCGACAAGGTGCTCAGCGATCTTGTCTCGCGGGCCAGGAGCATCCGGATCGGCGACCCGCTCGACGAGGCGACCCAGATGGGGCCGCTCGCCACGCAAGGGCAGGTGACCGGGATCGAGACCGCCCTGGAAAAGGCGCTGGCCGCGGGTGCCAAGGTACTGTCTGGCGGCCATCGCCCCCGCCAGTTGAACGAGGGCTGGTACTTCGAGCCGACCATCGTCGACTGCGAGGGGGGCAACGACCACGAGATCGCCCGCCACGAGCTCTTCGGCCCCGTGCTCTGCGCCTTCCGCTTCAAGGACGAGGAGGACGTTGTCCGCATGGCTAACGACACGCGCTTCGGGCTCGCCGCTGGCATCTTCACGCGCGATGTAGGCCGGGCACTGCGCGTCTCCCGCGCCATCCGCGCCGGCATCATCTGGGTCAACACCTACCGCATGGTCTCGCCCATCTCCGAGTTCGGCGGAATGAAGGACAGCGGCTACGGGCGCGAGAGCGGCTACCAGTCGATCTACGACTACACGGTGTCGAAGTCCGTTTGGATCAACACATCGACGAAGCCCATCGCCAATCCGTTCGTGATGAAGTGAGGTGGTTGCTTTAGCGCGACTGGCAAGTCGGCCGGACCTTCCAGCACGGGGGTGGCGTGCCGTTTGCCTACGCAGGGCATCCCTGGCTTTGACACCTATCGGCTAACTTATCTCACATTGTGGATCCTGTTCCTCCACGATCCTCGCGCCGCGTCGACGAAACGGTAGCCCTTCCCAGCAGCGGACGTGGGCCACGCCCGCCGCCGCCCAGATTGACTTGTCTGTCTGCGACACACTCCGACTAACCGGAAAGGTCGGCTCCTGGGATGTCGCGCCGTCGGTGTCGGCCCCGGCCATCGCCAGGGTTGGCCGGGCGGTGCCTCTGATAGCAGATCAGTGCCCGGGGCCGCTTGGCTCCCAGTTGACCAAGCTGTTCGGGTCTCGACCTGCGAGGCGCAATCTCACAATCTCTCTAGCCCGCCGAGTGCCGGCATCGGCGACGAGATTCCGCCAAGCTGGCGTGTCCGCCAGCAAGGCGATTTGGTCGTCCGTCAGTCTGTCGAGCTCTATATCCGAGTACAGCGTCTTGCGGTCGTTGCTCGGGTCGAGCCAGGACGGTTTGGGACTCTTCGACGGATTGTCTTCCATGTCGTGCCCAGTTCCTCTGCCGCATGGTCACATCGCACGCTGGCTCCGATCAGTGCAGGTGTCAAACTCACCATTTGCCTATGGTTTTTCCCAAGGCTGCGATCACGTTGTCAACGATCGGTCGGTGTGATCTGATACCGACGGTTGGACGGTCGACGAGATGGGCCAAAAGCCGACAACGGAGAAAACAAAGATATTGACGATTGAGGGTAGCTGGAGAACTGGCTGTAGATCAAGGAAT
>JANNSW010000343.1:0-2979 GCA_031403055.1 Hyphomicrobiaceae bacterium
CGCAACAGGCCCGGCAGCAAGCCTGGCCGCATGTGAGTCATCTCCGAGGAGATCGGATTGGCGAGCTCGAGCGCATCCGCCCCGCCCCCGAACAGCCTCGCATCCTCGCGCCCGATGAACGACCAGGTGATGGCTTCCACCAGCCCGCGACCGGCGAGGACCCGCTTTGCCCGCCGCACCCGCCGCTGTCCCTCGGTCATCACCGCGTGGGCGACGCCTTGCGGCCGCGTCATCGGCGTCGACGGCACCTTGTCGATGCCGGCGATGCGAACGACCTCCTCCACCAGATCGGCCGGACCGTGCACGTCCGGGCGCCAGGAGGGCGGCGTCACCTTCAGGCTCTCGGCCTTGCCCTCGACCCCGAACCCGAGCGTCCTCAGGATGCGCTCGACGTCGGCTTCCTCGATCTCGAGGCCGCTCAATCCCTTGACCCGGCTCACCTTGAAGCCGATCACACGGCTGGTGTCGGGCGGCATGCCGGCCATCCTCATCCGGCTGGCCTCGCCTCCACACAGATCCATGATCAGCTTGGCACCCAGATCGACGCCGAGCGGCAATGATTGCGGATCGACTCCGCGCTCGAAACGATAGCGCGCGTCCGACCGGATGCCGGTGCGCCGGCCGGTCGCGGCCGTGCGCAGCGGATCGAACCAGGCCGACTCGATCAGCACGTTGACGGTCGTCGCGCCGCAACCGGTCGATACCCCGCCGATGAGGCCGCCGAGGCCGAGCACGCCGCTGTCGTCGACGATCACCGTCATCTCGCCGTCGACCGCATACTCGCGATTGTCGAGGGCGAGGAACTTTTCGCCAGCTCTGCCGAAGCGGGCGTGGATGACGCCCTTCAGCTTGTCGGCGTCGTAGACGTGGAGCGGCCGGCCGCGATCGTTGGTGATGTAGTTGGTCACGTCGACCAGAGCGTTGATCGGCCGCAACCCGATCGCCTTCAGGCGCTGCTGCATCCAAGCCGGCGATGGGCCGTTTTTCACGCCCCGCACATAGCGGCCTGCGAACGCCGGACAGGCGAGCCCTGCTCCCTTGGGCAATCGCAGCTCGATCGGCACCGGACAGTCGAACGCGCCGGCCGCCGTGAAGCCCAGCTCCTCCTTGCGCATGCTGCCGAGCCCTGCGGCGGCTAGGTCGCGAGCAATCCCGCGCACGCCCAGCGCGTCGGGCCGGTTCGGCGTCACTTTCACCTCGATCACCGGATCATCGAGCCCCATCACGTCGACGAAGCGCTTGCCGAGATGCTTGCCCATCTCCCCCGCCAGCTCGATGATGCCGTCGTGCTCCTCGGACAGCTCCAGCTCGCGCTCCGAGCACAGCATGCCGTGGGAGACGACGCCGCGGACGGGCTTGGCCTCCAGCTTGACGCCGGTGCCGGGAATGTGGGTGCCGGTCGGCGCGAACACGCCGACGAGGCCGGTGCGGGCGTTGGGTGCTCCACACACCACTTCGAGCACGCCCTTGCCGGTATCGACCCGGCACACGCGCAGCTTGTCGGCGTTGGGGTGCTGCCTGGCCTCCAGCACCCGCGCGACCGTGAACGCGCCGAGCCGCTCGGCCGGATTGGTCACGCTCTCGACCTCGAGGCCGGTCGAGGAGAGGACCGCCGAGATCTGGTCGAGGCTGGCCTCGATGTCGATATGGTCGCGCAGCCAGGCGAGAGTGAATTTCATGAGCGGGCTCGATCGGGGGAACGGGTTTCGGGCCGCTTTTAGCGCACTATCTCGCGAACGCAAGCCTTGCTGGATGCGATTTGGGAGTTGCGAATTGCGAATGGGGGATCGGCCCAACTCGCAACTCGCCATTCGCAACTCGCAAATGTATTGTCGGAACAAATTGGAGGCACCAGCCATGAACCTGCACGACCGCACTGCGCCAAAACCCGCCGGACGTTTCAGTCTCGACCCCGAGCGCTCCTATACGATTCCGTCGAGCTACTACATCGATCCGGCGATCTACGAGCGCGAGAAGCGCTCAATCTTCTATCGGTCGTGGAATTTCGCCTGCCACGTCACCCAGGTGGCGGAGCCGGGCAGCTATGCGACGGTGAAAGTCGCCGACCAGAACATCCTCGTCATCCGTAGCGACAAAGGCGAGCTTGGCGCCTTCCACAATGTGTGCTCGCACCGCGCCCACGAGCTGCTGAAAGGCTGTGGCAAAGCGAAACTCATCACCTGCCCCTATCACGCCTGGACCTATCACACGGACGGGCGCCTGCGCTCGGCCGTCGGCCAGAAGAATGTCGCGGGCTTCGAGGCCAAGGAGTTCGGCCTGAAGCGCGTGCAGGTCGAGGAATATGCGGGCTTCGTCTACGTCAACCTCGATCCAGAGGCGAAGTCGCTACGCTCGCAGGCGGGCGCCCTCGAGCAGGAAGTGCTGAAGTTCTGCCCCGAGGTCGGCGCCCTGAAACATGCCCACCGTTTGACCTATGAGCTGAAAGCCAACTGGAAGAACGTCGTCGATAATTTCCTCGAGTGCTACCACTGCTCGGTCGCCCACCCGGCCTTCGTCGATCTGGTCGATATCAAGAACTACCGCACCAAGACCCACGGGATCTACTCGAGCCACATCTCCCCGCCCGGCCGCTGCAACAACACGGCCTATCAGGTGCCCGCCGGCGAGGAGCGCGATTTCTCGGCCTGGTGGACCTGGCCCAATGTCACCTTCAACGTTTTCCCCGGGCCGCCCAACATGACGGTCCTGCACATCATGCCGACCGGCCCCGAGACGACACTCGAGCATTTCGAGTTCTATACCGCGACCGGCAGCCTTGCCGAGTCCGAGCAGGACGCGGTCAGATACATCGACGAGGTGCTGCAGGTCGAGGATATCGGCCTCGTCGAAAGTGTCCAACGCGGGCTCCACTCGCTGGGGTACACGCAAGGGCGCATCATGGTCGACAAGGACCGCGGCTTCATGAGCGAGCACGGCCTCCACCATTTCCACTCGCTGGTGCTGGATGCGTTGGGGGAG
>JANNSW010000344.1:0-20625 GCA_031403055.1 Hyphomicrobiaceae bacterium
AGCGAGCCTCAATCATCGGCTCGACCACGTCAGCGACCGCCTGGGCCAGAGCCTCGACAAGGTCACCGAGCGGCTGGCGGCTAGCCTCGCCGATACCGGCAACCGCCTCGGCCAGAACCTCGCCGACCAGGGCGCGCGCACCACCGATGGTCTTTCCCGCCTCTACGAGCGCCTCGCCGTCATCGACACGGCGCAGGCTAACCTCACGGAGCTGTCGAGCCAGGTCGTGTCGCTGAAGGACGTGCTCGGCAACAAGCAGGCGCGCGGCGCCTTCGGGCAGCTGCGGATGGAGGCGATCATCGAGGATGGGCTGCCGCGCGGCGCCTTCGAGTTCCAGGCTACGCTCTCCAACGGCAAGCGGCCGGATTGCCTGGTGCGGCTGCCCTCGGCGCCCGCCCCGCTGGTGATCGACGCGAAATTCCCGCTCGAAGGCTTCGAGGCGCTCCGCCTCGCCCGCACCGCCGAGGAGACGCAAGGCGCCATGCAGCGCGTGCGCACGGCCGTCGCCGGCCATATCGACGACATCGCCAGCAAGTACCTGATCCCCGGCGAGACCCAGGACATGGCGCTGATGTTCGTGCCCTCCGAGCAGGTCTACGCCGAGTTGCACGAGCGCTTCCCCGACGTGCTGCAGCGGGCCCACCGGGCGCGCGTCGTGATCGTCTCACCCAACATGCTGATGCTGGCCGTGCAGACCATGCAGGCAATCTTCAAGGACGTCCGGATGCGCGAGCAGGCAGGCCTCATCCAGCGCGAGGTCGGCTTGCTGATGGGCGACGTGACGCGGCTCGCCGAGCGGGCACGCGAGCTCGAGCGCCACTTCACGCTCGCCGCCAAGGATGTCGAGAAGATCCTGGTCTCGAGCGAGCGCATCGCCAATCGGGGAAAGCGCATCGAAGACGTCGACCTCGCCGAGGTGCCGGAGAGCAAGGCGGTGGCGGCGGAGTAGCCGCTGTTGGTCAGGTCAGCTCCTTGTCGCTCGCAATTCATTCCCGGGACTTCCGATCGGCACTATGCTCTCCTAGTAGGATGTTGGCCGCCACTTGGCTTGGATTGCGTAGGAGTTGCCATGTCGAACCGAATTGACAAGTTGATTGCCGGGATTGCCCAGCATTGCGAAGCCTATGAAACCGCCGCCATCATGGGGGCCGTGCACGAGCTTCAGGTGGCGTTACGCGCGACCGGCGAGCGGCCTGGCGAGCCATTGCTCGGCCTGTTGCCAAAACTCCGAAACGCGCGCGCGTTCCCGGCACTCGAAACCTTTGCCAACGGCCTGCTCGAGATCGGCATCGAGGACGAGACGATCCGGCGTTTCCTCGCCCAATCGATGATCGAGACAGGGCGCGTGATCCCAGCGATCGACGTTCTCAATGGCATACTAGCGCGCATCGGCACCGACCGCAGCCATCCCGAATTCGCCGAAGCCCATGGTCTCCTGGGCCGCTGCCACAAGCAGCGCTTCGTCGATTCGGCAAAGCTCGTCCCGGACCCGACCCGCCACCAATACATCGCCACTGCCCTCGATCACTACCGCCAGATGGTCGAGCCGGGCGCGCTGGGACGAACGCCGTGGCACAGCATCAATGTGATCGGGCTGCTGGCGCGCATGCAGCAGGACGGGCTCGCGGCAGACCGCAACGAGGCTGAGGCCCTAAGCCGGGGGCTCATCGCGGACCTTCTGCCCCAAGCGACTGCCGGAACGATCTTTCCCTGGGCCTACGCGACACTTGGCGAAGCCAGCCTAGCACTCGGCCAGCCCGATCTGGCCCGGACGTATCTCGACATGTTCGCAAGCTGCCGTGGCGTCGACGCGCACATGCTGGCATCGACAATTCGCCAGCTGGAGCAAGTCTGGGGACTGCGATCGGGCGCTGATCAGGAAGGTGCCATGATTGCCCTGCTGAAGCAGCGGCTCGCCGAGCTGACGCGCGGCCAGGCCCAATTCTCGCGACTGGAGATCGCCGGCATCGAGCAACTCGCGCGCTTGCCCGAGCCAACACTCGAAGCCCGCATCGGCCGCGAGGGCCCGCGCAAGCTGCGTTGGCTGAGGAAGGGATTCGAGGCCGCCAGGTCGATTGCACGCGTGTTCATCAAGGGGACGAGCGAAGGCAAGGGCCATGGCACCGGGTTCCTGATCCGCGGCAGCGTACTATGCCAAAAACTCGGTGACGAGCTCCTGCTTCTGACCAACGAGCACGTCATCTCTCGGGTGGCGGACCAAAGCGCAATCGCTCCGGAGTGGGCGGAGTTGCGTTTTGACGAAATGCCAGAGCTCAATAGAATCGAGCTCGGCGAGATCGTCGCATTCGAACCGCGTACGGACTTGGACTTCTGCCTGGTGCGCCTCAAGTCGGTTCCCGACGGCCTGCAACCAATCACAATCGCAAGTCTCGACTGGCTGCCGGCAAATCTAAGCGATCTGATTACACCGCGCCGCAAGGCATACGTTATCGGATCACCCGGCGGCGGTGATCTCAGCATCTCGCTGGACGACGCTGAGATCACCGACCTTGGCTACCGTCGCAAGGATGAGCCCGAGCAGATTTTCATGCACTATCGAACCCCGACCGAACCGGGCAGCTCGGGCAGCCCGGTCTTCAACGATGATTGGCTTGTCATCGGCCTTCATCATGCAGGCCTGAATCGCAGTCACGAAGGCAACCCGGCTCCGCATCGAGCGCTATCGGGCCGCAACGGATTCAACTGGGCAAACGAGGGCATCGCCCTTGGCGCGATTGCCCGCTCGATCACGCGCCAGCTCACGGGCTGAACCCACTCCAGCGCTCGGATTGGGGCGTTTGTTAACACTGTCCGCCGATGCTGCTTCAGCCGGCGGCCTCCCGTGTGATGGGCTGCTGCGCCTTCGACACTCGGGGGCAAACGGCGATCGCATACAACCTGATTTGACTGCCGAACGACAGGCGCGAGGACGCATTCCACGTGATCGACGGACGCCTCATCGGCCAGGTGATCGGGCTGCTGCTGTGTGCGCTGTCCGCCATCATGCTGATCCCGGCGATTGTCGATGCCGTGGCCGGCAATGCCGAATGGCGGATCTTTCTCGGCTCGGCTCTGGCGACCGGCTATCTCGGCACCTCGCTGTCCTTCGCGACCCGCACCGAGCGGGCTCGCCCCCCCTCGACCCGGGACGCCTTTCTCATCACCACGATCGCCTGGATCGTCGTGCCGGGCATGGCGGCGCTGCCGCTCTGGGGCCATGGCCTCAGCGTCACGGACGCCTACTTCGAATCCATGTCCGGCATGACCACGACCGGCTCGAGCGTCATCATCGGCCTCGACGGCAAGACCGAGGGCCTGCTGCTCTGGCGCGGACTGCTCTGCTTCATCGGCGGGTTCGGCGTCGTCGGCATGGCGATCGTGCTGCTGCCGTTCCTTCGGATCGGCGGCATGCAGCTCTTCCACGCCGAGAGCTCGGACAAGTCGGACAAGATCATGCCGCATGCGGCCCAGCTGGTCGGGCGGATCTTTGCCATCTATGCGGCGCTGACGGCGCTCTGCGCGTTCTTGTTCTTCCTGTTCGGCATGAGCGTGCTCGATGCCGTGTGCCATGCCATGGCGGCGCTCGCGACGGCCGGATTCTCGACGCACGACGCCTCGTTTCTCTATTTCAAGAGCCCGGCGCTCGACTGGATCTGCGTCGTCTTCATGCTGGCGGGTGCTCTTCCCTTCACCTCCTATGTGCGGATGCTCGGCGGCGACATGCTCGCGGTCGCGCGCCATCCGGAGGTGAAAGGGCTGCTGCTGCTCGTCTCGGCGGTCGCTGCCGTGATGGCGCTCTGGCTCTCGTACCATTTGAATGTGAGCTTCCTGACGGCGCTGCGCTATACGATGTTCAACGTGGTTTCGATCGTCACCACCACCGGCTTCATGAACGCCGACTATGTGGGCTGGGGCCCGCAGGTGTTCGGCATCTTCCTGGTCCTGACCGTGATCGGGGGGTGCTCGGGGTCGACCGCGGGAGCCATCAAGATGCTGCGGTTCCAGATCCTCTGGCTGACCATGCAAAACCACCTGCATCGCCTGTTGAGCCCCAACCGGATCATGAGCCGGACCTACCAGGGCCGGCCACTCACGGAGGACGTGATGCAGTCGGTGATGGCGTTCCTGACCCTTTATCTGGGGACCATCGCCGTCTTCACGATCGTGCTCTCCGCCATGGGCCTCGATCTGGTGACCGCGTTGACCGCGACGGCGACGGCGGTCGGCAATGTCGGCCCGGGCCTCGGGCCGATCATCGGGCCGGCCGGCAATTTCGCGACGCTGCCCGACGCGGCGAAGTGGATCCTCTCGCTCGCCATGATGCTGGGGCGCCTGGAATTGTTCACGGTGCTGGTGCTGGTGCTGCCGGCGTTCTGGCGCTGAGGCGTTGGGCGTTGCAACGGCAATCCGTTACCGCCGCCGCCAGCCCTGGGCGGAGCAGGGCCTTGCCGAGCGACACACGCCGGCCCCAATGTCCTCCGAGGCTGGATGAGTCCAAATCCCCATCGGCCTCACGAGGGCCGGCCGGAAAGGAAATCCACATGAAGATGACCGGCAAATACGTCGACGGCTTCGTCGTCCCGGTGCCCCGCGGCGGCATCGAAACCTATCGGGCGATATCCGAGACGCTGGGACAGATCTGGAAGGAGATGGGCGCGCTCGAGTACATCGAGTGCATCGCCGACGACGTGAAACCGGGCAAGGTTACGTCGTTCCCCCAAGCCGTCCAGTTGAAGGACGACGAGGTCGTCGTGCTTGCCTGGATCGTCTACGAATCGCGTGAGGATCGCGACCGCATCAACGCCGCCGTCATGAGCGATCCGAGGCTGAAGGCCATGGACCCGAGCACAATGCCCGTCGACGGGAAACGTATGTTCTTCGGCGGATTCAACGTCATGATCGCGTTGTGAGCAGCAAGGCGCAGCGGCGGGTGCGTGACGATGGCATCGACGGAGCGGAACCCGGGCTGGACCGGGAACCAGTCGGAGCTCGGGTTCTTCATCGATCATTTCACCTTCATGGCCGGCCTGCTGTTCGCCGCGGCGCACGGGCCGGGCCAGGTCCTCGCCATGCAGGCGGGCCTCCTTTCGCGCACCCACTAGGCGGGCGGATAGCGCCCACGGCCGGCCAAGCGACACAGCAGGCGCCGATGGGCCTCGCGGTGTCGCTCGATGCGCAATCGCACTGCCGGCAAGGCGTCCCCTGGATTCGCGCGCGCCCTCCCCCTAAGCAGAGTTCGCCAAAGTGGTCTTCCCGGTTTGGCGATAAAACTCTGCGAAAACAAAGGAATCTAAGCAAGCATTCGTTGGTCTTCCAACGAAAGTCTGCTTAGGATGCGCGCCAACTCCCTTCCATCTCCAGCGAGGACATCATGGCCAAAGAGCTCACCCATTTCATCGGCGGCAAGGCGGTCAAGGGCAAGTCCGGCCGCTTCGGCGACGTTTATTGGCCGATGACGGGGGAGGTGATGGCGAGGGTGCCGCTCGCCTCCAAGGCCGAGGTCCGCGCCGCGATCGAGAACGCGCTTACCGCCCAGCCGGCCTGGGCGGCCGAGAACCCGCAGAAGCGCGGGCGCGTGATGATGAGGTTCGTCGGGCTGTTGAACCGCGACATGGATAAGCTCGCCGACGTGCTTGCCCGCGAGCATGGCAAGACCATTGCCGATGCCAAAGGCGACATCCAGCGCGGCCTCGAGGTCGCCGAGTTCGCGATCGGCATTCCCCACCTGATGAAGGGCGAGTTCACCGACGGCGCCGGCCCCGGCATCGACGTCTACTCCATGCGCCAGCCCTTGGGCGTGGTCGCCGGCATCACGCCGTTCAACTTCCCGGCGATGATCCCGATGTGGAAGTTCGCGCCCGCGATCGCCTGCGGCAACGCCTTCATCCTGAAACCCTCCGAGCGCGATCCGAGCGTACCCTTCATGCTGGCCGAGCTGATGCTGGAGGCGGGGCTTCCCGCCGGCATCCTCAACGTCGTCAACGGTGACAAGGAGGCGGTCGACGCCATCCTCGACGATGCCGACATCCAGGCCGTCGGCTTCGTCGGCTCGACCCCGATCGCGCAGTACGTCTACTCGCGCGCAACCGCCAGCGGCAAGCGGGCGGCCTGCTTCGGCGGCGCCAAAAACCACATGATCATCATGCCCGACGCCGACATGAACCAGGCGGTCGATGCGCTGATCGGGGCGGGCTACGGCTCGGCCGGCGAGCGCTGCATGGCGATCTCGGTCGCCGTGCCGGTCGGCCAGAAGGCCGCCGACGCACTCATCGCGAAACTGATCCCGCGCGTGGAAAGCCTGAAGGTCGGCCCCTCGACCGACCCTTCGGCTGATTTCGGCCCGCTCGTCACCAAGGAGCACCTGGCCAAGGTCAAGGGCTATGTCGATACTGGCGTCAAGGAAGGCGCCAAGCTCCTGGTCGATGGCCGCGGCTTCAAGATGCAGGGCTACGAGAACGGCTACTACATGGGCGGCTGCCTGTTCGACCATGTGACGCCGGAGATGCGCATCTACAAGGAGGAGATCTTCGGGCCGGTGCTCGTGGTCGTGCGCGCCAAGGACTATGACGAGGGCTTGAAGCTCGCCAACGACCACGAGTACGGCAACGGCGTCGCCATCTTCACCCGCGACGGCGATACCGCTCGCGATTTCGCCGCCAAGTGCAGAATCGGCATGGTCGGCGTCAACGTGCCGATCCCGGTGCCGCTCGCCTATCACACTTTTGGCGGCTGGAAGCGGAGCGGGTTTGGGGACTTGAACCAGCATGGCCCGGATTCGATCCGCTTCTATACCCGCACGAAGACGGTGACCTCACGCTGGCCGTCAGGCACCAAGGAGGGCGCCGAGTTCGTCATTCCGACGATGCGGTGATGGGGGCGTGGTGCGGCCGGGGGGCGAGGAAGAGGAGTTCGAACGGCCTTCGCTCTCGCGATGGCTCGCCGACCGGTTCCGCCGACCGCACAAGAGCAAGTACTGGTCGGATGTCTGCAAGGACATTGGCAAGTACGTGCTGGTGGGCGCTGTCGTGGCACCGTTCTTCGGGATCGGCGGCGCGTCGAGCTCCTGGGTTCTGAGCCTGCTCGCCCTGGCCATCGAAGTTGGAGTGCTCTATACTGGAAGCAGGCTCGATCCGGGCGAAAAGTAGATGTGGCCGAGGCGCGTGCAAAGGGAAAGAGGCGCTATCCCATGGACAACACGTACGACGTGCTGATGGCCGCCGTGCAAAGTGCGACTGTGCTCCTGCTCTTTCTCGCCTTTGTCTTCTTTGTGACCCAGATTGGCGGACGGGACGAGGACAAGGCAAAACGAGGGCAGCAGGCGACGAAGCTGCGCCCCGGCGAGTGAGTGCAGTGACTACTCATGACAGGTGAGAGGGAGACGCAAGGGCTTTTGTGACGGGCGCCCAAACATCGGCCAAGTCTCCCCGTCGGCACCTCGACCTGGCCGGCCGCTCCGCGCTCGTCACGCGCGGCATGTGCGGCATTGGTTCGACCTACGTCGATCTCTTCCGCGCCCACAGCGACAGTGTCGCCTATCATTTCTGACGCTTCCCGCTGCTGGTCGAGCGGGACGAAGAAGGGGGCAAAGAACGTCATTCCGACGATGCGGCGAGGCGTGGCGAGACTGGGCGGGCGTCTTCCTCTCGCGGTCGCCGCTTGCCGCGCGATCCCGTGATGTTGACCGCGATGTGTTTCCCGACCCGGTTCACGCCTCAGTGCTCGGACCCGACCCAGAGGATGGAGCCATCTGGGATTGCGCCAGGGCCAACGGTTTCACGATCGTCTCCAAGGATAGCGATTTCTACCGCATGAGTGTCGCGTGGGGTGCGCCTCCCAAAGTTGTCTGGCTGAGGATAGGCAACGGTCCGACGCGGCTATGTTGATGATTTGACGGCCTTGGATCGTTACGATGCTGGAGGGTTGACCACACGGCCCCCCAACTAACAAGGGCGACGAGGGCCTGAAAATGGTCAACGACCACGAGTTCGGCAACGGCGTCGCCATCTTCACCCGCGACGGCGATACCGCTCGCGACTTCGCAGCCAAGTGCAAAATCGGCATGGTCGGCGTCAACGTGCCGATCCCGGTGCCGCTCGCCTACCACACCTTCGGTGGCTGGAAGCGCTCAGGCTTCGGTGACCTCAACCAGCTCGTCACCCGCCGCTCATGGCGTCGCGCACCCAATCGTGGAAACCCTTCAAGGCGTACTCCTCCGGCATCAGCACACCCTGCTCGTGGCGGATCGAGCGCAGGCCCATCTGGTTCAACTCGCAGGCGTCGGCGTCCTGCTGCATGACCAGAGTGGCGAAGTCGGTGATGTTCTTCAGGTCGAAGCCGGGCGCTGCCAACATCTCGGGCGTGAACAGCCATTCGGCACGCAGCTCCGTCAGCTCAGGGCCGAGTGGGCGTAGACGGACCAGACGCATATAGTCCACATGGCCGACGAGGAAGCAGGACGGCAGGCTCGTCACATAGGTCATGCCCGCGCGGCGCTCGCTCTCGGATAGCACGTCGAACTCGGGCCCATGCGCCTTGCCATCCCTCGACCAGGTGGCGGCGCCTGGCCTGAGGCCGCGCTTGTGCCGGGGGTCGCTGCTGGCGACGTGATCCTGCCAACTCGGATCATCCTTGTCGGTCATGATGCTACGGCCATAGATCGGAACCAGCTCGCAGAGCTCGGGATGCACGTTGGGGCAGTGCAGGCACTCGTTGAAGTTCTCCCAGAACACCTTCCAGTTGCACTTCATCGCCGCCGTAAAGGTATGCCCGACGATCAGGCTCTCGATCGGCCAGGCGTCGACCCGCTCGGAGTCCCGGTCGAAGGACTGCTCGAAGGGCGCTGCGTGCTTGCCCATGAGATTGACGAAGATGAAGCCGCGCCAATCGCGCACGGCGACGTCGTAGAGGGGATAGTCCGTCGGGTCGAAGCCTTCGGGCAGCAACATCGACGGCGCGCGGCGCAGATTGCCTTTGAGGTCATAGGACCAGCGGTGGTATGGGCAGACCAGGAGCTTGGAGGAAAGCTTGCCTTTCGCCTCGCGGCACAGCGTCGAGCCGCGATGCCGGCAGGTGTTGTGGAACGCCCGCAAGGATCCATCCTCGTCGCGCAGGATCAGCACATTCTGATCGCCGACCTCGAAGGTCATGAAGGAGAACGGCTCGGTGATCTCGCTCGCGCGCCCGACATAGAGCCAGTTGCGATACCAGATCGCCTTCAGCTCGCGCTGGTAATGATCGGGATCGAAGTAAGCCGAGCTGGGCAGAGTGGCAACGGACTCGAGCAGGCCATTGTAGCCCGGATGGGGTATCGGATGGGCGGTCATGTGCTCGGCTCCCTTTGCCAGCTCGTTCGCGTTCGAGCAGTTCATACACGCGCCGCACGATCCTGCAAATCACGACCGGCGGCGGCGGCCCCGCTCAATCATCGGTGGCGGGCCCGCAGCCAGCTCGGCGTGGGAGCCCGGGTCAGGCTGCGCATCGGGATCGAGGCCATTCTCGATCGCGATGTCCACGCCGGCATCATCGAACACCAGCTCCGGCGCGCCCGCGGCCTCGGCCAGCCGCGAGAAGCTCGCAAGGCCGTGCTGACGCTCGATCGCTGGCTCCCGCTCGGGCGCGAATGCGCCTGCGTCCTCAGGCTCCATCATGTCATCGCCTGCCTGGGCCTCAGACTCGAGCGGCAGCACTTGCTCCTGCTGCAGGGGCAGCGGCTGGAACTCCTGCTCTGCCCATCGCCCCTCGGCAGCCTGATCGACCGGCTCTGGCTCATACGCGCGCTCCGCCGGCGGCTCGAAATCGGCAGGTGAAAATGGCTCGGGATCATCCGATCGTGTTGCCTCGGCGAAGGCCTGCCGCCCACCATCGTCGTGTGGAGTGAGGCCGGCCTCCGCCGCTGGAGCGTGCTCTGGCCAGTCGTCGACCGGCGCTGGCGCAAAACCCTCCTCTGGCTCGGGCGCGAGCATCGCGGGGTGTGGTGCCGGGCGGCGCGGGCGCCTGGGAGTTGCTGGCTGCGGGTGGCCTATCTCCTGCGAGGAAGGGTCGAGCGTTACATCTCCCGGCACGACGGGCGCCTTGCGACGGGGAACGCCCGCGCCCTTCTTGGCCGCGCCAGCGGCGGCATCGGTGCCGGGCCGTTGTCGGCGCGCCTGGCCATTCGGGGAGCCGGACGTCGGGCCAGCCGGCACTGGCCTCGCCCGGCTCTCCCCGCTGTCGGCGGCTTTGGGCTCCGACGCCGGCCGGCGCCCGGCGAGCGATCGCAGCATGTCCATCACCCCGCCCCGCTCGCTGCGCCGCTCGGATCGCCGCATCTCATCGAGGACCTCGGCGACCTCGCGGTCGGTCATGGCGTCACCGTAGAGCACGCCGCTGCCGAAATCACAGCCGATCGAGCGCAGGAACCCAGCATCCTCGGGCGTATCGATGCCCTCGGCCACCACCGATTTCTGCAACTCGTGCATCAGCGCTACGATCGAGCGGGCGAGTGCCGCGCTCGCATCGTCATGGCCCGCCTCGTGCACCAGCACCCGGTCGATCTTGACGGCATCGAAGGCAAAGCGCGTCAGATGCTGCATCGAGGAGAAGCCGGCAGCGAAATCGTCGAGCACGATGCCGGCACCCGACTGCCGCAGCGTCTCCAGCACTTCGCCGGTCTGCTCCGGGTTCTCCATCACCACCGCTTCGGCGACATTCAACTTGAGGCACCCCCGCGGCACACTCTCGCGTCCGAACAGATGGCGCATCTCCTGGAGAAACTCCGGCCGCGCCAACTGGCTGCCCGGCACGTCGACCGAGACGAACAGGGGATCGTCGGGTCGCGGCAACTGCTTTTGCCAGCGCGACGCATCGCTCGCCGCCCGCTCGATCAGCTGGCTGCCAAGCGCGGCAACGACGCCAGCCTCGCCGGCCGCCCGCATGAACTCGGCCGTACCGAATACACCGAGTCTGGGATGGGTCCACTGCAGCTCGAGCTCGAAGCCTGCGAGCTCGTCGTTGGAGAGCCGCAGCACCGGCCGGTAGAGCAATTTGTACTGTTTGCGCTCGACCGCACGCATAACGTCGCCGTCGGATGCCGCCCGCTCGCCCTGCTCGCCGCGCATCGAGGGCTTGAAAATCTCGATGCGATCAGTGCCGGCACGCTTGGCCCGGAACACCGCGGCCTCCGCTTCGCCGATCAGCTCAGTGCCCGATTTCTGGGAGCCGTCGCACACCGCGATGCCGATCGAGCCGGTGAGGATGATCTCCTTGCCGGCAATCTTCATGGGGCTGCGCAACGCCCGCCGCACCCGCTCCGCGAGCATCGCGATGTCGCGCGGATTGTGCTCGGAGGCGATCATCACGGCGAAGCGGTCGCCGCCCAGCCGGGCGAGCGTATCGTGGGGCTGGAGGTGCCGGATGAGACGGCGAGCGACGGTCAGCAACATGCTGTCGCCAACAATCAGACCGAAGGTGGCGTTGACCGATTTGAACCGATCGATGTCGACCAGCAGCACGGTCGGTCGCGGCCCCTGCTGCAGTCGCGCCCGCTCGACCACGATGTTGAGCCGGTCGAGCAACAGCGCGCGGTTGGGCAGGCCCGTCAGGTTGTCGCGCACCGCATCCTGCACCAGCCGCTCCTGGGCACGCTTGGCGCCCGTCACATCGCGCAGCAGCCCGACGCAACGCAGCGTCCGCTGATCGGGCTGGGGCATCGCCTCCGCCCTGAGCTCGAACCAGCGGTAGCTGCTGTCGGTCCGGCGCATGCGCAGATCGAGATTGAGGCTGCCGCCGTTCTTCTCCTGGATGCTCGTGAGCACCTGGCGGAAGCGATCGCGGTCGGCGGGATGGAGGTGCTTCTGCCAGTCTTCTGTCCGGCACGACAACTCGCCCGGCATCAGCCCGAGCGTCTGCTCGACCAGCGCGCTCGTCGTCACCTCGTCACGCCGCGAGTTCCACTCGAACACCGCTGCTCCCGCCGCCTCGATCGCGACGGCGCGCAACTGCAGGTCGTTCTGGGGACCGCCATAGACCGGATCGAGGCCGCGGAAGGCGTATTGCGTGACGGTGAAGCTCAAGAGCACCAGGATCAGCACCAGCCCCGAAACGAGGCCCGGCGCCACCAGCTCGCCATTGAGCCGGCCAGTCGCGGCAACCCCTGCCGCGAAGATCCACACGAGCAGCAGCAACCATGCCGGCACCAGCGAGAGGGCGCGGTCCTGCCCGCGCGCGGATTGGTAGAGCAGGATCATGGTGCCCAGACCCGCGAACACCGAGAACGAGGCCCGCGCGAAGGTCGCGGCCAATGGCGGATCGATCACGGCGCCGACGACCAGCGCCGCCTGAGCGAGCATCCAGACCATCAAAAGCAGCCGCAGCCAGCTGTGCCAGAGCCACAGCCGCAGGAAGGTGTAGAGGAAAACGACGAGGCTCGCGATGATGGCCGCCTCGCAAGCCGCCCGGTAGAGTGCCGTCTCCGAGGAGGGAAGCTGGAAGATCCGATTCCAGAAGCCCAGGTCGACCGCCAGATAGCACAGCACGCTCCAGGCAACGAGCGCCGCAGCCGGAAAGATCATCTTGTGGTTCGCCGCGAAGATCGCGGTCAGGAACACCGCGATCACGCCGGTGATGCCGAGCATGATGCCGTTGAAGAGTGCCTGCTCGCGCAGCCGCTTCTCATAGACGAGCGGATCCCAGATCTGCAGTTTCGGGTAGCGGTCGGAGGCGAGCTCGGTGACGAATGTGACGGTCGCGCCGGGGGCGATCGACAAGCCGAAAATGTCGACGCGGTCGCTCGGGATGCGTTTCGGCACGAAGCCGACCGAGGGGGTCACAGCAGCAAGCCGGACCGAGTCGAGATCGGGCCAGACGAGCCCCGAGCCGATGATGGAATAGCGCTCGGCAACGAGCCAGCGCTCGACCACCCGATCGGTCGTGTTCTTGAGCGCGAACACGGTCCAGCTCGGATCGGTGCCGGGCGTCGCCGCCTTCACCTCCATCCGGCTGACGAGACCATCGGCGCCGGGCGCGGTCTCGACCTGCAGCCGGTCGCCGCGAGCCGAATACCGGTCGATCGTCGCCGTTGCCAGATCGATCCGCTCGGCATCCACGCCGACCTCGATCAGCTCGAAAGCCGTCGCCGACGACGCCGGAAAGCTCGCGGCAATTGCCAGTGTCATCGCAAGCAGCGATCCATGCAGCCTCCGGCGCGCCGGGCCGCAAGGCCGGGACGTCGTCCGCACCAGCGCGGTGAAGCATGCGATAGCGGACCTCAGCACGCCGATAAGTCCTCTGCTGAAAGCGGGCCCCGCGGTGACGCGGAAACTCATGACAACGCCTCGAACGAATCCTTCTAGCAGGCCACCCCGGCGGCGTGATGGCGAAGATGGGGCGTCAACAACCAATCCACCGCTTTCAAACGGCGGATCACCACAGCCGTGGCTCCAATGCTGCTCTATGCGTCATCCGACAGAATGGCGTAGAGGTAGTGATCCTGCCACTGCCCATTGATCTTCAGGTAGCGACGCGCGAGGCCTTCCCGGCTGAAGCCGGCCTTCTCGAGCACACGAATCGAGGCTCCATTGCGCGGCAGGCAGGCCGCTTCGAGCCGATGCAGCCAGAGGGTGCGAAACACGTATGGCTGAACCATGGCAACTGCTTCGGTCATGTAGCCTTGGCCGGCATAGCGCACACCCATCCAATAGCCGAGCGAAGCCGATTGGGTGACGCCGCGCCTGACGTTGCTGAGAGTCAACCCGCCGATCAGCGCATTATCGCCGCGCCGCACAATGAAGAAGGCGCAGCCGGTCTCCTCGCGCAGATCCTTCTGATAGTGCCTGACGCGGCGCTTGTAGGCGGCCCGCGTCAACTCGTCCGCCGCCCAGGTCGGCTCCCATGAGGCAAGGAACGCCCGGCTCTCCGAGCGCACCCGCGCCCAGGCCGCATAGTCCGAGGCGATCGGCATGCGCAAGGTGAGCGTTCTGCCTTCGACGACGGGACCGTTGTCGAGCGGGGAGACTGACCTCAGAAATGACATGTCCATCGCTCTCCGTTGCCAATCACGGTCTGTCGTCGCGCTACTCACAGGCGGCTTCTTGTGCTGCGCCGGCCCGAAGCGGTCAATGGCTGGCTCGTCTAATGCAACCTCGTCTAATGCAACAAGGATTGTGGCGTCACGCCGAGGCGCGCCGCAGCCTCGTCGTAGCTGCGCCTCCCGGCTTCAGGTCCAACCTCCGACCAGGACGGCGGCGTGCCGACCATCAGCGCCATCGCCAGCCGCTGCACATCCTCCTCGCTGACGCGCTCGACCCGCTCGGCGAGCTCGGCGATGCCGATCGTCCGCCCAAATATCATCACCTGCCGTGCCATCTGCTCCGCGCGCGCGCCCGAGCTTTCCAGGCTCATCATCAGGCCGGCTTTAAGCATCGATTTGGCGCGCCGGACCTCGCCCGGGCGGGCGCCGTTGCGCGCCACGTCCAGAATCTCGGCCGTCACCACATCCATCAGCCGCGGGATGTCGCCCGGTCCCGCCGCGGCGTGAATACCGATCAGGCCGGTATCGGAAAAGCCCGACGCGAAGGAATAGATCGAGTAGCACAGGCCGCGCGCCTCCCTGACCTCCTGGAACAACCGCGAGGACATGCCGCCGCCAAGCAGACCCGAAAGAACTTGAGCCGTCAGATAGTCGGGTGAGACGATGCTGGGCCCTTCAAAGGCGAGAATGACATGGGCCTGCTCATAGTCCTGCTGGTCGGTCAGGATACCGCCACGATAGGCCGCCGTCGCCGCCGTGGGTTGGGGTCCCGCGGTCAGCCGGCCGAGCTGGGCTTCGACCTGACCGGTGAATACATCGTGGTCGAGCGCGCCCGCCGCCGCCACGACGATCCGGTCGGCGCGATAGTGCTTGGCGAGGTAGCGCGAGAGATCTTCCGAGGTGAGGCGACCGATGCTCTCGGGCGTCCCCAGAATGGGGCGTCCGAGCGACTGGTCTGGGAAGGCGGCCGCCTCGACCAGATCATAGACGACGTCGTCGGGGCTGTCGTGGGAGGCCGCGATCTCCTGCAGGATCACGTCGCGCTCGCGCTCGAGCTCATCGGCCTCGAGCAGCGGGTTCTGCAGGATGTCGGCGAGGATATCGAGAGCGAGGCCCTCGTCGCCCTTCAGCACCCGGGCATAGTAGGCCGTCGCCTCCATGCCGGTCGCCGCGTTGATCTCGCCGCCGACCGCTTCGATCTCCTCCGCGATCTGCCGCGCGCTGCGCCGCCTGGTGCCCTTGAAGGCCATATGCTCGAGCAGATGGGAGATACCGTGCTCGTCCTCGCTCTCGTGGCGGGCGCCGCTCGCAACCCAGAGGCCGAGCGAGGTGGTCTCCAGACCCGGCATGCGGTGGGTCACGACCCTGAGGCCGTTCGCCAGCGTGGTGAGCTTGGCGCTCATGGTCGCGCTCCCGCTGATTGCGAGCTCGCGCGCGCCCGCGCCGCGATGAAGCGGGCGACCTCACCCGTGTCATTGGGCAGCACGGCATAGCGCTCCTTCGCAGTCGCCTGCCAGCGGAGCCGCTCGGGCAGCTCGGGCCGGCAACCCGTCGCCTGCTCGACGATGTCGGGGAACTTCGCCGGGTGCGCGGTTGCGAGCACGACCATCGGGATCGCGGGATCGCGCTCGACGGCTTGCGCCGCCGCGACGCCCACGGCCGTATGCGGATCGAGCAAATAGCCGGTCTCGGCATGCACGCGGGCAATCGTCTCGCGCGTTTCGGCCTCGTCGGCCCGGCCGGCCTTGAAGATGGCGCAGAGCGTCGCGAACTCGACTGGGGAGAGCGCATA
This sequence comes from Hyphomicrobiaceae bacterium, assembly GCA_031403055.1. GTDB lineage: Bacteria > Pseudomonadota > Alphaproteobacteria > Rhizobiales > Hyphomicrobiaceae > JANNSW01. The sequence continues at coordinate 15,798 of JANNSW010000344.1, forward strand.
GGCGCCCTTGGCATTGGAGCCTTCGAGCAGCGCCCGCACCCGTGTGGCATCGCGGTCGGCGAGGTCGAACAGCAGGCGCTCGAAGTTGGAGGAAACCTGGATGTCCATGCTCGGGCTCGAGGACGGCATCACCGGTCGCGGCTCGCAACGGCCCGTCGTCAGCAGGCGATAGAGGATGTCGTTGACGTTGGTCGCAATCACCAGATCGGCGATGTCGAGCCCCATGGCGCGCGCGGCGTAGCCCGCGAGGATGTCGCCGAAATTGCCGGTCGGCACGGCAAATGAAACCGGCCGTCCGGGCGCGCCGAGTGCGACCGCTGCCGTCATGTAGTAGACGATCTGGCCACAGATGCGGGCCCAATTGATGGAGTTGACGCCCGCGAGCGCCAGCCGGTCGCGCAGGCCGTGGTCGTTGAACAGCGCCTTCACGATCGCCTGGCAATCATCGAAAGTGCCCTCGATCGCGATGTTGTGGACGTTGTCCTCGACCGCCGTCGTCATCTGCCGGCGCTGCACCTCGCTGGTGCGCCCTTTGGGATGCAGGATGAAGATGTCGGCGCGCTCGCGCCCGCGGAAGGCCTCGATCGCCGCCGACCCGGTATCGCCCGAGGTCGCCCCCACGATCGTCACCCGGGCATTGCGCTGCTCGAGCGCACGCTCCATCAGCCGCCCGAGCAGCTGCAGCGCGAAGTCCTTGAAGGCGAGCGTCGGCCCATGGAACAATTCGAGCACCCACAGCGACGGCGCGATCTGCACCAGCGGCGCGACCGCCGTGTGCCCGAAGCCGCGATAGGTCTCGCCGATCAGCGCCTTCAGCTCCTTAGCCGGGATCTCCTTGCCAACGAACGGCGCGATCACATGGTAGGCGGCCTCGCCATAGGAAAGGCCGGCGAGCCCGGCGATCGCCGCGGGCGCGAGCGCGGGCCAGCGCCCAGGCAGATAGAGCCCGCCGTCGCGGGCGAGCCCCGACAGCATGACCTCCTCGAAACCGAGGACCGGAGCCTTGCCGCGCGTGCTGACATACTTCAAAGGGAGAACTCGCCGAATGGGTGGGTGATTGCCCGAAACTATGCAGCGTTTCGGAAAAGTGCCAACGCGGTTTTCCGTGAAAACTCTGCATCATCAAAGACTCTAATCAGACATTCGTTGGGTAGCCAACGAATGTCTGATTAGAGGGGAACTCGGCCCAGGGGAATGGCCTCAGCGCTTCGTCCTGACCCGCCCCCACGCGAACACGCCATAGACGCCCAGCAGCGTCAGCGCCAGCCCATACCAGGTGAGCGCGTATTCCAGGTGGCGGTTGGGGAGGCTGAGAACGGTGGCGCCGCCCTTGGGCCAGCCGCCCGGCGCTGGCGTCGCGTCGACATCGATGATGAAGGGCAGGAACGGCGCGTGCTTTGGCAGCTGGTTCTTGGGCAGCGAGGCGATCATCCCCTGCAAATCGCGCCAGTACCAGCGGTTGCCGGCCACGTCGTTATCGGGATCGAAAGTCGCCTTCGCCGCTGGTGGCTTCCGGATGTATCCGGTGATGGCCACCGGCACCTGCATCAATCCGTCCTTGCGCTTGGCGGGGTCGCGCAGCTCGTCGGGCACGAAGCCGCGGTTCACCAGCACGAGCTTGGGCGCGAACACCACGTGCTGGAACCCGGTCGCGAACGGCGTGTAGACGTGCCAGCCGACCCGGCCGTTGTCGGTCGTGAAATAGTGGCGCTCGAGGGCGTCGAGAAACCGGCCGGAGAGCGTCACCTTCAGATACTCGACCTCCGCGCCCTTGCGCCAAGCCGTCACTGCCCGCTCGAGGCTGACGGGCGCGGCAGTCGTTCGCGTGGTGATCTGGTGGATGATCTCGAGCTTCTCGGCGCGCCGCATCAGCTGCCAGGTGCCCAGACCGAGCAGCACGGCCAGCCCGGCAAGCGTCATTGCGGTGGCAATCACCAGTCCGTTGCGTCTTCGCATCGGCTCTTCGGGTCGTTTCAGCATCAGCGGGGATCGAGCCTTCCCTCACGCGCCTTCGAGCGGTACTGCTCGGCGATGAACCAGCCCTTCAGCGGGCGCAGCAGGCCGAGCACGGTAACCGTGGCGAGCGGCAGCCACAGCACCATGTGCAGCCAGAACGGCGGCGCGTAGTTGACCTCGACCAGCAGCGCTGCTCCCACGATCAGGAAGCCGGCGATCATGATCACGAACACGGCCGGACCATCACCCGCATCGGCAAAGGCATAGTCGAGCCCGCACTCCCGACAACCGGTATCGAGATCGAGGAAGCCCTTGAACAGCGGTCCGCGCCCACACCGCGGGCAGCGGCCCCTGAGGCCCGCTGCAATCGGCGACACATTTCCCACCACTTCGGGTCCGCTCAACACGACCTCATGCGTGAACTCGATCTGTCCGGCCGCGTCAGCCGTGACCGCCGCCGGGATTGGGACCCGCCCCCCAGACATAGATGGCGGCGAACAGGAACAGCCACACCACGTCGACGAAGTGCCAATACCAGGCGGCCGCCTCGAAGCCGAAATGCTGTTTTGGCGTGAAGTGGCCCGCGAGCGCCCGGAACAGGCACACGATCAGGAACAACGTGCCGACGATAACGTGGAAGCCGTGGAACCCGGTCGCCATGAAGAAAGCCGAGCTGTAGATGTGGCCACTGAACGTGAAGGGCGCGTTGGCGTACTCGAGGGCCTGGCAGGCGGTGAATGCCATGCCGAGCAGGATCGTGAGCGCGAGACCCCAGATCAGGCCCTTGCGGTCGCCCTCCAGGAGCGCGTGGTGCGCCCAGGTCACCGTCGTGCCCGAGGTCAGCAGAATGAGCGTGTTGACGAGTGGCAAGGCCCAGGGATCGAAGGTGCCCTTGTAGTCCCCGCTCGGCTGCGGTGGCCAGTGACCGCCGGTCAAGGTGTTGCGATCGACCAAGCCGACGATCTCGGCGCTGTTGGGAAGCTGGTGCACGTCGTTGGGGAACAGCGCAGGATCGAAATAGCCCCAGAACCAGGCGACGAAGAACATCACCTCGGACGCAATGAAAAGCAGCATGCCGTAGCGCAGGTGCAGCTGCACGACCGGCGTATGGTCGCCGCCGTGAGCCTCCTTGATCACGTCGCGCCACCAGAAATACATGGTCACGAGCACGATCGCGAAACCGGGCGCCACATACCAGAGCTCCGGCGCACCGGCCTTGCGGGAGATGAAATACTGGATCGCCCCCAACGCCAGCGCGAGCGCGCCGACCGCGCCGATGATCGGCCAGGGACTGGGATTGACGAGGTGATAGTCGTGATGCTTTGCGTGTGTATCGGCCATGTCGATGCTCCCTCGATCCCCTGCTGCGGTGTTGCGGTCGGGCGCTGCGACCGCTTCATGCCATGCTGATGCGCGACTTCACGCTGTTGCTTTGCCTCTGAGCTCACCCGCCTGCCGGCTGCGGCGGCACCGGCTCGACCTTGGCGCCAGCCGTCGTCGTCTCACTGCGGTGGAACGTGTAGGACAGGGTGATCTCGGAGATGCCCCTGCTGTCGGGATCCTGCAGGATCGCCGGATCGACGAAGAAGCTCACCGGCATCTCGACGCTCTCGCCCGCTGCCAGCACCTGCTCGGTGAAGCAGAAGCATTCGAGCTTGCTGAAGTATTGCCCCGCGATCTCGGGCGTCACATTGAAGCTTGCGGTGCCGGCGACAGTCTGGCTCGCCTGATTGTGGGCGCGATAGAAGGCCAGACTGCTCTCGCCGATCCGCACCTGCATGGTGGCGACGGCCGGCGTGAAGCTCCACGGCAGATCGGGATCGATATTGGAATCGAACCGGATCGTCATCACATGATGGCTTGCCGCCTTGGGCGCAACCTCGGCACGCTGGGTAGTGCCGCCATAGCCGGTCGCCTGGCAAAACAGCCGGTAGAGGGGAACGGACGCGTAGGCGAGCCCGAGCATGGCCACGGCGACGACGGCAAGCGGCAGCGCCACCCAATGATGGCGGCTGAGCCCAGCCTTGCCCAGCCGGCCGTGTGTGCCATTTTCTTTCGTGTCCATCACGTCCGCGCCTGCGGGCGCACTCCTCTCACCTGTGGCCTCGCCTGTGGCCTTGGCAGCACTTTCACAGCGGCCGAAGTGCCACGGTGCTGCCCAATCGCACGATCGTCACCACGAAGAACAGCACTGCCATTGCGCCAAGCGCGATCGCCAGAGCAATCGAGCGCCGGCGACGACGCCTCAGCCATTCCTCGCTACGCTCCCCCGAAGCTTGCGGACTGTCTCCCATCTCAAGCCAGCGCCCTGGCAACACCGTGCTCGGCCAGCAGCACTGCAAACAGCAAGAACAGATAGAGGATCGAGAAGGTGAACAGGCGCTTGGCAGGCGTGTTGGCGTCGGCTCCATCCTCGCTGCGGTAGAGCGCGACCGCCAACCAGACGAACACCGCCCCAAGCAGACCCGAGGCAATGCCATAGGCGACGCCGCCCAGGCCGATCGCCACCGGCCCCATGCCGAGCGGCGCCAGGATGAGACTGTAGATGAGGATCTGCCGCCGCGTCTCGACCGGCCCGGCGACAACCGGCAGCATCGGCACGCCGACACGCTCGTAGTCGCGGCAACGGGTGAGCGCGAGCGCCCAGAAATGCGGCGGCGTCCAGATGAAGATGATGAGGAACAGCACGATGCTTTCCAGGCCCACGCCCCCCGTAGCGGCCGCCCAGCCGATCATCGGTGGAAATGCGCCAGCCGCCCCGCCGATCACGATGTTCTGGGGCGTGCGCCGCTTCAGCCAGACGGTATAGATGACGATGTAGAAGGCGATCGTCAGCGCCAGCAGGGCTGCCGCGACCCAATTGATGAAGAGC